>CALMNJ010000312.1 GCA_937868675.1 uncultured Bacteroidota bacterium
CGCGAAGAAGAAATAAAGACCCTGGAGTCTGAAGCCATGGAAATGCAACAAACCACAGGTTACGCCATCAGTCAGGCTATTAGCGTGGCGGCTATGGCATTATCCCTGTTGGGTGTTATAATGATGTGGCAGCTTAAGCGTAAGGGATTTATGCTGTATTGCCTTGGCGAGATTCTGCCATATACAGGCATGTTTTTAACCAAAACAAACTCTTTTGGATCGCTTGCAAAAATGATGCATACCAGCCCAGGTACCGTGGCGGGTGTTCTTCTTGGTGCCATGATTGCTTTTGATTTGCTTTTTATTGGCTTATACTATTCCAATTTAAAACACATGAAAAACTAACTCCCCCGAACGTGTAAGAGTTTACAGGATATGGTAAATACACGTAAAAAATCTGATAGTTAATTATATTTTACCCTTAAAGAAATAACAAAGCATTGGAAACACCAGAGCCACAACTAACAGAGGAAATTATGCGCGATCCGCCGCGCCCGCAAATGCTCACCGTGCTGTGCGTGCTTACCTGGGTGCTGAGTGGCCTTACAGGTATGAGGCTGATCGCTGATATGTTTATTCACCCGCCACAGGAAGAAATTAACCAACAGCTTGCACAACTTGGTGAGGCGAGCCAGGGCATGGCCGAAGCCATTCAAACCATATTTGATTCCATTCAAACCACCGAGTATAAACTGGCCCTCGTTGTTATCTTTTTAACCCTTGCCCTCTCATCTTATGGTGCCGCACTGATGTGGCAACTTAAACGAAAAGGGTTTTACATTTATGTGGCGGGCGAGATCCTGCAGTACATAGGGTTTTATATGATTCTTAATTTGTTCAGTCCCTTATTTGTAAGTTTTGGCGTTTCACTCGGACAAATGACCGTAAGTATGCTGGTGTTTTTCGGTTTGTTCGATGTGCTGTTTATCAGCCTCTACGCCTCGCGACTCCGATTCATGAAAAACTGAATCAAGCCCACTCCCAGGCAGTACGATAGGCCCCGTGCTTTTCGCAATATTCTAAAAACGATCGGTAAAACGCTGCATTTCCAATAGTAGCGCTGTCTCCAAGCACAACCAGTTTTTTCCGTGCCCGGGTAATGGCTACGTTCATCCTGCGCAAATCATTTAAAAAACCAATCTCGCCTACTGCGTTACTTCTCACCAGACTTATGTAAATCACATCCCGCTCCTCGCCCTGAAATCCATCTATTGTTTTTACACTCAACGATTGCAGCAGCGGAAAATCCTGAGTGTTCACAGCGATGTTATCGCTCAGCCACTCGCGCTGTTCTTTATATGGCGAAATAACACCAATGCTTATTGGTGTTGCCTCGCTGACCGCCGAATAATGTTCGAGCAACTGCTGCAAATGGGCCAGCAAGATACGCCCCTCGCCGGGGTTAAAATAGCTCAGCGTTTCAGGATTTTGCACTTCCTCAAAATTACAGCCTGCTGTGTCAATAAATTCAATATTCCGGTTCAGGAAAAATTCCTCGCTGCTCCAAAGCACCTGTTCCGAAACACTTTCGTCGGACTGTAGTTCCCCATTGTAAAAATAGCTGTTGCTGAAACCCATAATGGCATTGCTCATTCTGTATTGCCTGTTCAGTAACGACACGCATTCTTTAAATTCCATGCAACGATCCAGCATCGTGTGATCCAATCCCCCCTTTTTGGCAACCATGCTTTTCACAACCGGCGGCAGCTGAAAGTGGTCGCCGCACAATATCAGACGCCGGCATTTGCGCAGGGGTATCCAAACCATCGGTTCCAGCGCCTGCGATGCTTCATCAAAAAACAGCGTGTTGAACCGTTTACGCTGCAGAGCCTTATGTGTACTCGTTACCGGCGTGCAACAAATTACCTGAGCGTTATTAAACAACTCATCCATCACATAATCTTCCAGCATACGCGCTTCCTTCAGGCTGTTACGCGCCTCGGCATAATAGGCTGCCCGTTGTTGCGCTTCTTCCTTACCAAACACACGCTTGTATTTTCCGGCCATCCTGAAATACTCCTCCGCATTGCGGCGCAGATTTTTAATGTCCTTGTAATACACCGAAGAGGCAATCCGCCCGTCCACGCTGCTGTTCACCAGCCCATCCGATATCCGTGCCGGGTGCCCCATACGCACCACATCAATACCCAGCTCCACAAGCTTTTCGGTAAGCAGGTCAATGGCCGAATTGGTAGGCGCGCAAACAAGCACCTGTTTTTCGCTTTGCAGGGTAAGGCGTATGGCCTGCACCAGACTGGTTGTTTTGCCCGTACCCGGAGGGCCGTGCACAATGCCAATGTCATTGCTTGCCAGCACATGGCGCACCGCTCTGTTTTGCGAAAGGTTAAGCTGCTGCACAACAATACGGTCGTCTGGTTTTTCAAATGTTACCGGCAGGTTGCCCTCAATCATTTCGCGCAGCTCGGCCACGCGGTTATTTTTAGCACCAATCACTTCGTCAAGCGCAGCCTGCATTTCCTGATAACTATTGTCGTCAAATTGTATATTCACCCCCAGCTTGCCATCGTAACACCAGTCCGGAAGCTCGTCGCCATGCACAATCAGCTTCATCACATTGTGCGAAACCGATTTTATCGTTGCATTCAGCTCATGTGTTTCCTGTCCGGCATTGCTAAACAGAGCCACGTTTTTCCCGCTGCTAAACTGGTGCGGCTTGTCAAGGTAAGTGGTGCGCTCCAGCTCAAGATGCAGCAGGTCGCCGCTCCCCAGCTCCTCGCTGTTTATCCTCACCGGATACCATGTTACGCCATTTTGCCGTCGCTGATCGAGGTTTACACGCAAAAATAAATCACGGTATTGTCTGAAATCCTCGTCGCGTTCAATCTGAAGAAGTTCTTTAACCCGTTTAAGCCGGTCGGTGGCTCCGTCGCCGGTTTTCATTTCTTACGTCCGGTTAATTGCGCACGAAGCTGGCTGCTGGTTTTTGTGCTTCCGTCGTGACTCCAGCCCGGCGGGCCAAACACATACATAAACTTGGCACGCAGGGGCGCCTTTTTTTTCAGATCCTTCAAAATATTCCGCCATTCATGAAACACCATTGTAAGCGGATTATACGTTTTAATATTCGTGGTCAGTCCGTATTTCACCGGCTCGTTTGCATCCTCCGCCTGAAACGTGCCAAACAGTTTGTCCCAAATAATCAAAAACATCCCCATGTTTTTGTCAAGGTATTTCACATTGCTGCCATGATGCACGCGGTGGTGCGAAGGGGTTACAATCACATACTCCAGCAGGCCCAGTTTGCCCACCGTTTGGGTATGCACCAGTATCCCGAAAATTTGTGTGGCGCTGTAAGCGAACATAATATCCAGCGCATCAAAGCCCATCAGCGCTACAGGAATAAAATACATAAACCGGTAAAGCGGCTGAAATACCGAAGACCGGAAACCCACCGTCAGGTTAAATTCTTCGCTGCTGTGATGTGTTACATGCACCGCCCAAAAAAACCGACAATAGTGGTCTACACGGTGCAGCCAGTAGTACATAAAATCTTCGCTAATAATAAGCACTGCCCAGTACAAAACCGGCCAGGCCGACAAATCCATAAACTTATAGCGATTAAAATAATTCAGCACAATCAAACAAAATGCGCGCAACAAAAAGTCAAGGCCCATATTAAGGCTCGTGAGGTAAACATTCGCAAGCACTCCTTTTGCAGAGTACAAACCTTTATGTTTTAAGTGCGAGTAAAAAAACTCAAAGCCTATTACAATCGCATAAACAGGCACCGAAATCATTATAAGCAGGCTCTCTCTGAACTGTTCTCCCATAAGAGCGTAAAGTTAGCACGAAAAGCACAAAACCCGAAACATCCTTTTTCTCTTTTATGCTTCTTTTTGGGCGCATGCCCCAACAAGCCTTTATATAAATAAGGTACGCCTGTTGCAGCACCGGGCTTTACGCTGCGGCACCGCTTGCCCCCTGCTATGTTTGTGCCGCTGCGGGGTCTTTTACGCTACCGCGCAAAAGCCTCCTCGCCGGCCAAACATTACGCAGGCTGCGGCGCGGGGCCTCCGCTGCAATCCCTTGCGCAAAAACCGTAACACCAGCTACCGGCTTTTAACTTGGAATTACTTAATTTCATACCTGACTTTTCTAACGTATGATCTCAGTTCAGGAAGCCAAACAGCTTGTTCTCGCAAAAGCCACCCCACTGGCTCCTCAAAACATCAGCCTGTACACGAGCACTGGGCTTGTTCTGGCGCAAGACATACACTCGGCAACCGATATGCCTCCGTTTCATCAGTCGGCTATGGATGGTTATGCCATTCGTTATTCCGATTTTGAAACCAAAAACCAATTTACGGTTACCGGTCAGGTTCCAGCCGGAAGCATTTATAACAGCGCATACCTACCCGGCACTGCCATCCGTATTTATACCGGCGCTCCTGTTCCCGATGGTTACGACACGGTAGTGATGCAGGAAAAAACAAATGTAAGCGGCCATACGCTTGTGGTAACGGATGTGGCCCTGCAGGCCGGTGCAAACATAAGGCTGCAGGCCTCGCAAACAAAAAAAAACGAAATAGCCCTGAAAGCCGGCGCAACGGTAACACCGGGTGTGGCCGGCCTTATAGCCGGAATCGGAATTAACACCGTACAGGTTTATCCCCTTCCAAAAGTCTCGGTAATCAATACCGGCAACGAGTTGGCCGAGCCCGGAACCGCACTGCAGCCGGGTCAGGTTTATGAAAGCAATTCCTATAGCCTTCACGCCGCACTTCAAACTGTAGGCATTGTACCGCAACCTGTTTCGCGCTGCCCCGATGTTGAAGAACAAATCGTAAAAGAAGTGCTACTGCACATCGGGCAATGCAACATCCTCATTTTATCGGGCGGTGTTTCGGTGGGCGACTACGATTTTGTTCATACCGCTTTGGGGCGTTGTGGCGTTGAGCGCATTTTTCACAAGGTAAAACAAAAGCCGGGCAAGCCGCTTTATTTTGGAATAAAAAATAAAACGCTGGTGTTTGGTTTGCCGGGCAATCCGGCAGCCGTACTCAGCTGTTTTTACGAATACATTGCTCCTGCCATTAAAAAAATGTCGGGGCATACCGTGGTTCAGTTATCCAAACACATGCCCATCGAAATGGGATATACAAAAAAAAGCGGCCTCACACATTTTTTAAAAGGGTGCCTCAACGGCTCATCTGTTTTGCCACTCCATGCGCAGGAGTCGTATCTTATGAATTCATTTGCTTTGGCAAACTGTATTATTCAGCTGGACGAGGAAAAAACAGAATTTAAGGCCGGTGATCTGGTGGAGGTGCATCCTTTCTAATGAGTATATGAATTCGTCTGCCATCATATTTTTTTATTTCCTTCTGGTGGTGGTTGCCTTTTTGTATTCTGCGGTGGGGCACGGCGGGGCAAGCGGCTATCTGGCGCTCATGAGTCTTTTTTTATTTGGTCAGGAAGAAATGCGCCCAACAGCACTTTTGTTGAATCTGGTGGTTTCTTTCATTTCATTTGTTCAGTATTACCGCGGCGGACATTTCAAATGGTCGCTATTCTGGCCCTTTGCGCTGGCTTCAGTGCCCGCCGCGTTCCTCGGCGGGCAAATAAGCATTGATTCGGGGCTTTACAAAAAAATACTCGGTGTACTGCTTTTCCTTTCAGTGATCAGGCTCACTGGCATCAGAATCAAAACGAGCGTTCCTGATGTAAAACAACATCTGTCTCTGGCTTTAATAATTGGCGCGTCAATCGGATTTGTTTCAGGGCTTATTGGCATTGGCGGAGGCATTATTCTTAGCCCGGTAATTATGTTACTAAACTGGGCTGACATAAAACAAACCTCGGCGGTTTCGGCACTATTTATTTTTGTGAACTCCCTGGCGGGCCTTGGCGGACTCTTCTCCAAAGGGTTTTATCTTGAACCCGGGTTTGCCCTCATGGCAGGACTGGCGCTGTTGGGTGGTGTGGCTGGTTCCTATTTCGGGGCCTCCCGGCTCAAACCTATTTATCTGCAACGTCTGCTTGCGTTTGTGCTTCTTATTGCATCAATAAAGCTCATCTTTGTATAAATTATGGCAAGCAACCATATAAGCGTTTACATACTGGCGGGTGGCAAAAGCTCACGCATGGGCAGCGATAAAGGTTTGCTGCCGCTTGGCGATAAAAAAATTGTGCAGCACGTCATTCAGGCATTAATCCCGCTTTCCGAAAATATATTCATTGTTACATCAAACAAAGCATACGAAACCTTCGGTCTTGAACTTGTTCCGGATGTGTTTCATAACATTGGTCCTGCCGGAGGCATTCATGCTGCATTAAAACATTGTAAAACACAAACCTTGTTTATTTGCAGTTGCGATACCCCTTTCATATCCGCCGAAGCGGCGAGATTTTTAATTAACGAGTCGCAGGAGCATCAGATTACGGTTCCCGTTATTGAAACCAAACTGGAACCCTTATTCGGTGTTTACAATACAAACATTTTAAATCGCTGGGAAGAAGCCATTGCCGGCAACACTTATAAATTGCAAAACCTGTTCACGCTTTTTAATACCCGCGAACTGAGCGTTGACAAGAATCCGGTTTTCAGCAAACACCTTTTTACAAACATCAATACAGTGGCTGACCTTGACAAGGCGCTCCAAAATAAAAAGGCTACCATGCGGGTGTTGCTGTTCGGACAGATTACCGATGTTTTTGGATGCTCCGAAATTGAAGTAGCCTGCAAAAATGACACTGACTCCTTAAATCAGTTTCTTCAATCACTTTACCCTTCGCTAAAGCCCCTGAGTTACCGCATCGCCGTAAATAAAAAAATAACCTCCTCCAACACGCCTCTAAATAGTGGGGATGAGGTGGCGCTGCTGCCGGCTTTTTCGGGGGGATAACGCTGAACATGGACAGACAACGCTATCAAAAACAGCTCATGCTCTCAGGATTCGGAGAAGAAGCACAGCGGAAGTTGCAGCAGGCAACCGTGCTGCTGGTAGGCGCCGGAGGGCTGGGATGTCCTGCACTTCAGTACCTTGTTGCAGCCGGAACAGGCACCGTTGTGGTGGTTGACTTTGATACCATTGACATCAGCAATCTTCAGCGACAGGTTATTTACAACACAAACGACCTTGGTAAACCAAAAGCAGAAACAGCAGCCATTAAAATGAGGGCATTGAACCCTGAAGTAACCGTAGTTTCACTCCATCAAAAACTTAGTAACAGCAATGCACTCGGACTGGTGCGCAACGCCGACCTTGTGCTCGATTGTTCCGATAATTTCGCGACACGGTATCTCCTCAGCGACGCCTGCAGCATTTGTGCAAAACCGTACTTATATGGCGCCGTGCTTCGCTACGAGGGACAAGCCGGTGTGTTTAATGTGCGCGCTAACAACAAAACGGTCGTTACTTATCGCCATCTTTTTCCAACACCTCCCGACCCTCTTACCGTTCTCTCATGCAACGAAGCCGGCGTGCTGGGAACCGTTGCCGGCATTATTGGCACAATTCAGGGCACCGAGGCCATAAAACTTATCACCGGCATCGGGCAAACACTGGCCGGCCGGGTGCTGAACTATAACGCGCTTCAAAACGCATTTTACACCTTCGAGGTAAATGAATCGCCGCAGAAAGAAAATTACCCGAAAAACGAAAGCGAGTTTCTTACCTTCGATTATGATTGGTATTGCGGATACAGCGCTGACGAAATATCCGCAGAGGAGTTCCGACTCAGGCTTACCGATCCGGAACTTTTTATTGTGGATGTTCGCGAAAAAAACGAGCTGCCCCTGGTAAATGAATTTAAACACATTAATCTGCCCATGTCCGAGCTTGAAAAAAATGCCGTACAATTGCCGGTCAACCGGCAAATCGTTTTATTTTGCAACTCGGGACAAAGAAGCATGAAAGCACTGAAACTACTCAAACAAAAAAACGCCTCATTCAGGCTTCAAAGCCTTAGGGGCGGAATTACTGGTTTTTTAAAACATGGCTGAAAAAAAACGACATACCGTATTGGTGAACGGGCCCATTAGTCCGGCATTTATTGCCGACAGCATTGCCAAACACAGCAGCAAAACAAACATTGGCGGCCACGCCATTTTTATGGGCCAGGTAAGGGCCGATATAAAAGACGGAAAAACCGTTGCCGCCATTGAATACACAGCCTACAACGAAATGGCAGAGGATATTTTTTATCAGATTCGTGAAGCAGCCTTTGCCCGCCACGAACTGGTGTGCATGCACATATACCACAGCCTCGGAACCGTAAATGCAGGCGAAATAGGCCTGTACGTTTTTGTGTCGTCGGTTCACCGGGCGCCGGCCTTTGATGCCTGCCGCGAAATTGTGGAAGAAATAAAAAAGAAAGCTCCGGTTTGGGGCAGGGAACTGTTTGCCGACAATTCACACAACTGGAAAGTAAACACCTGAAAACAATAAGATGGTTGACATAACACACAAATCAAACACGCTTCGTACAGCCCGCGCTGCTGCGATTGTGCGCGTGAGCAAAGCCGAAACGATAGAGGCAATTCAGAACCGGACCGTACCCAAAGGAGACGTGTTTGAAATGGCAAAAGCGGCCGGTTTGTTTGCTGTAAAACGTACCAGCGACATGATTCCCGACTGTCATCCGATTCCTGTGGAGTTTGCAGCGGTAACATACGCCATCAGCGGACTTGAGATTAGCATAGACATGGAAGTGCGCACCATTTACAAAACCGGCGTTGAGGTGGAAGCCATGCACGGAGCAAGCGTTGTGGCGCTCACCATGTATGACATGCTCAAGCCGATTGACAAGGGCATAGAGATTTCATCCATAAAACTACTTGAAAAAAAGGGCGGCAAGTCGGGCAAAAAAGAAATCACTTCACAGCGCCTCACCGCGGCGGTGGTGGTTTGTTCCGACACCATCTCGGCCGGAAAAAAAGAAGACAAAGCGGGAAAAGAAGTGATCAAAAAACTGGAAGCCTGCGGTGTGCAAATTTCAGAGTACACCATCATTCCCGATGAGCTGGCGGTAATTCGCGCAAAAGCCGAAGCCTTGCATCAATTAAAAAATGACATCGTGATTTTTACAGGGGGTACCGGTCTTTCGCCGCGCGACGTAACACCGGAAGCCATTAAACCATTGCTCGATCGCGAAATTCCCGGCGTGATGGAAGCCGCGCGCAGCTATGGACAAAACCGTACGCCTTACTCCATGCTTTCAAGAGGGGTAGCCGGCCTGAAAGGCAACACGCTCATGCTCGCGATTCCCGGCTCTACCAAAGGCGCCTCCGAAACCATGGATGCACTCTTTCCGTCGCTGCTCCATGTTTTTGCAATTTTAAATGGAGCGAGGCATACGGAGTAAAAAAACCGTACTTCCTTCATGCGGTTTTCACCGTGGTTGAGACCATACCAGCGAACATAGACCAGGTTTGATGCTTAAGCCCAAAACTCCTAAATTTAACTTAGCATGCTTAACCTTATTTATCTTCAAAGCAAACTGTTTATAGCGGGCTTAACCAGAAAAAGGTTTGAGCTCAAGTCAGACAATCAAATACTCTGGGCCGTAAACAATTCACAGAATTCATTTTTGGCGCTAGTAATGGCTTCCGGCCTCAGCCTTCAGGTATTGCCATATCTGGTCATGGCCATCCGGAATGGTTTTCCTTTTGACCCCACACTTATAGGCATGCTTTGCCTTGAACTTTGCATTAGTGCCGTGGGCCTTAGACACCTATTGTGGTTGATAAATGGCAGGCAGGAAATGATTATTGAAAACGGAAAAATGTTTCTTCAAAAACACGGTACCTTTTTTACCAGACCACAGGTTTTTTTAGTGAAAGACATTAGCAACGTTGGACCAGTGAACGTGAAAGCCTCCGAAGCGCTCATGGATCAGATCTTTTATAACATACGACTGAGCCGGCGAATCGTTTTCAGGCAAATAACAGGTGAAATTGCATTTCATTACCAGGGCCGCGATGTGGAAGCATTTTGTAATCTAAACGATGAGGAGCGGGAAACACTGATAATGGAAATAAAAAACAGAATCTTTAATAGTAACGAAAGTAAGCTCCATTAAATTTTATACTGTTTTCGAAATAGTTTACCTGAGTACAGCACTTCCTAAAAAATCAAAACGTCGTTTACCAGCTCAGTTAAGCTGAGCAATTCTGCTGCGTTATCAGGAAACCTTAATTTCTTTTTGAGCCTCCGAACCCAAAGTTTACATCCCGCTTGAGGCATTAAATAAACCTTTTATTTATAGCTTCCTGCAACAGAACCGGCATGATTCTGATCCATGAACTTGTTCCACAAATGAAACAAGGCGGCGAATTAAATCCCTGAATAAACGCACTATTACCCTGTTTGATTTCTCCCCAAAGCTTCGTAATTTTAGAAGTCTGGCATTTTACCTCACCAATGCGCCTGATGGTTGACCGATATAAAGCCGTATTTTTTGATGGTTCCGGTTTTTTGAGCCGGGAAGATGCCATTGCTGTGGAAGTGCCATTGAGCATTGCCGTAAATGGTACACCCTTTACCATTACCATGCAAACACCCGGCCGCGAAAGCGACCTGGCGCGCGGTCTGCTTTTTACCGAAGGCGTGATAACAGATACACGCGAGCAGCCAAAAATACTTATTACCGGCAAAAACCCCGAAGGACACATCAGCTCCGTAAACGTTAGCGTACCGCCTGCGTTGATCGCAAAAGACTTCGCCAACACGCGCAATGTGATCTCGGCCTCGTCGTGCGGCATTTGTGGTAAAACCAGCGTGGATGACGAAAACATCCCGGTGCAGAATTCAGCGTTGCTGAACGGAGAGCTGGTGTCAAAAATGTTTGAAGCGGTTGCCGCCGTGCAGGAAGATTTTAAACAGGCCGGAGGCACACATGCCGCCGGTGCCTTTGATATTGAGGGCCGGCTGCTCGCCGTAAGCGAGGATATAGGCCGCCATAATGCGGTGGATAAAGTAATTGGTCACCTGCTTAACAACCAACTTTTGCCTCAGGCCAAATGCCTTACAGTAAGCGGTCGCGTATCGTACGAGATTGTAAACAAAACCCGTGCCGCCGGAATCCCGTTTCTCGCCGCCGTATCGGCCCCGTCCAGCCTCGCCATTGAAAAGGCGCAGGAGGCGGGCATTACCCTCATGGCTTTTTGCCGCAACAATAAATTTACCATATATTCAAATCCTCAGCAGGTAGAACAGGGTCAAAAATTTGTTTCTACCGGAAGGATAAATACAATGTGATATGTCAAACAACTTAAGCTACTTGCTTGGCCGAAAAGGCACCTCTAAAATTCTGTTCGAAGAACTGGGCATTGCCGAACAAAAAACAGGCACCCCCGATGCAGAAAAAATGGAGGCTTTGCGAAACGAATTTCTGGTGGGCCGCTCAACCGTTTACGGTACGGTTTCGTTTTACGACTTTTTGAGACCCGAAAATCAGGGTAAAAAAATATATGTGTGCAACGGCAGCGCCTGCATGACAGCCGGCACGCAAAAAAAAGTGTACGACAAGGCAGGCGCGCTTTACAAGGCCGACGAAATAGGCGAAATGTGCTGCCTGGGCCGCTGCCACGAGAACAGCGCTTTTCATGTGGACGGAAAAAACTATTCGGGAGCCGACATTGATACGCTTGATAAAATAAAAGGCGGCGATAAAAAAACCTCAGAGCAGTACCATGTTGCACATAAAGGAACACCCATACTTACCGCGCCCTATCCGGAATTTAAAGAGTATTACAACATATTTGCCGATGCCATTAAGCGGCCAGCCGCAGAACTACTTGGCGAATTAAAAGACTCGGGCGTGCGCGGGCGTGGCGGTGCCGGCTTTTCAATGGCGTTTAAATTAGAGTCGTGCAAGGCTTCGGTTTCCGACACCAAATTTATTGTGTGTAATGCCGACGAAGGAGATCCGGGTGCCTTTTCGGACCGCTACATTATGGAACAGCGCCCTCACGCCTTATTAATGGGGATGATGCTGGCAGGCTACATGGCCGGCGCCAACTGGGGCGTTATTTACATACGGGGCGAGTATCCTGAGTCGGTTGAAATTGTGAACGAAGCCGTAGAGGCCCTGCGCAAAGAAAAACTATTGGGCCAAAATATTCTTGACAGCGGATTTAATTTTGACTTTAAAGTCATTAAAGCGCAGGGTGCTTACATCTGCGGCGAAGAAACCGCGCTGCTTTCTTCTATTGAAGGACAGCGCCCGGAAGTTCGCGTGCGCCCGCCCTACCCCACTCAAAAAGGTTTGTTTAACCAGCCTACTGTGGTGAACAATGTGGAAACGCTGGCTAACCTGCCTTTTATAATGAAAAATGGCGGCAAGGCATTTGCGGCCATTGGCACCGCAAAATCAACCGGCACCAAACTGGTGTCGCTTGACAGCTACTTTAACAGGCCCGGCATTTACGAAGTGGATATGGGCACACCGCTTTCCGTAGTGGTGAACGAATTGGGAGGTGGATTCAGAAAACCGGTAAAGGCCATGCACATTGGCGGTCCGCTGGGCGGGCTAGTGCCTGTGAGTAAGATAAATGACCTGACAGTGGATTTTGATTCGTTTGCCAAAGAAGGGTTTTTATTGGGCCATGCTTCAGTGGTTTGCATACCGGAAGATTTTCCATTGGTGAAGTACATTGAGCACTTGTTTAAGTTTACGGCTCACGAAAGCTGCGGCAAGTGTTTTCCATGCAGGCTGGGTTCGACCCGCGGCTACGAAATGTTTGAAAAGGCACAAAACGAAAATTATAAACTGAGCCGCGAACTGGTTACCGATTTGCTTGACACGATGGAGGCCGGCTCGCTGTGCGCGCTGGGCGGCGGATTGCCGCTGCCTATAAAGAACGCATTAAAGTATTTTGATAAAGAACTGGCACCTTATTTTGAGAAGTAGTAGTCACATATCGCAGAATTTTTTTGGAACTAACGTGGTTTTTATGTTGTTGCTTTTTAAGCGAACGAAGGAAATATTTCTTCCGCTTTCTTTTTCCTTAGATGAAAAAGAAACAAAAAATCAAGCCAAAAATATTGCCCGCGCGCCTCACAGAAAACTACGATTTTTACGCCCGCTTGCACACAAACTTACCCGCGCTAAAATCTTGTTTTCTAGTTTCACCGCACCACGGCTCCTATTTTTGGCGGGCTGGCGCACCGCAATTACTCTGGGTTCTTCGCGGAATTTGCGAGTTATTAAAGATTTTTTTGCGACTGGCGTTAAGCCGAGAAGGGATATAAGAGAATTAAAAAAACAGAATAACCGCGGAGTTAAAAATCCGCAAAGCCGCGCCAGGGATGCGAAGGGTTTAGCCCCCGCAGCCGCAGGTGAAGCAACGCGGAACCTTGCGGCGAGGAGGCCGCAGCGCAGCGGAGCCCGCAGCAGCCCGGCCCGCAGGGGGCGCCCAAACATAACTATTGAGTAAAGAACAAATCAGAAACATGGAACCAATCGCATACATTAACGATGTACCTTTTCCGATAAGAAAGGGCGAAACCATTTTAAATTTTGTAAGACGAAATTTTGGTAAGGATTTTGTACCCACCCTGTGCGACGCACCCAATCTGGATCCCTTCGGGTCGTGCCGCGTGTGCAGCGTGGATGTGGCGCTTACAGCCGGCGGACCCGCAAAGGCCCAGGCATCGTGCCACACGCCGGTGATACCAAACAGCTACATATACACGCACAGCGACCGAATTGTAAAGCTGCGCAAAAACATTGTGGAGCTGGTGCTTACCGACCACCCGCTTGACTGCCTGACCTGCGAGGTGAACAACAACTGCGAGCTGCAAAGCGTGGCGGCCAAAGTGGGCGTGAGGGATGTGCGCTATCCGGAAGGGAAAAATCATCTGGACAGAAAAAAAGACAAGAGCCACCCGTACATGACTTCGGATTTTTCGAAGTGCATTAATTGTTTCCGTTGCGTGAGGGCCTGCGACGAGGTGCAGGGCGAAATGGTGCTAAGCATGGCCGGAAGAGGGTTTGACGCCCATATTGTGAAAAGTGACGGCAAGAATTTTTTTGAATCGGATTGTGTAAGCTGCGGAGCCTGTGCGCAGGCTTGTCCCACCTCGGCTATTTCGGATGTGTTTGAATCAAAATCCATTGTAGCCGATAAAAAAATACGCACGGTGTGTACCTATTGTGGTGTGGGCTGCAATCTGGATGTGGCCGTTGTGGGCGACAAAGTAAAATCCATACAGGCGCCATACACGGCCGAAGTGAACCAGGGGCACACGTGTTTGAAGGGGCGTTTTGCGTTTTCGTTTTACAATCATCCCGACAGGATAAAAACACCACTCATTCGCAAGGGTGGCGAGTTGCAGCCAGCCAGCTGGGACGAGGCGTATGACTACATTGCTGAAAAACTTACAAGCATAAAGGCGGCTAATGGGCCTGATGCCATTGCCGGTATTTCGTCGGCCCGCTGCACCAACGAGGAAAACTACCTGATGCAAAAATTTATTCGTGCGGTAATTGGAACGAACAACATTGACTGCTGCGCGCGTGTATGCCACTCGCCCACCGCGCTGGGTATGCAGCGCGCCTTTGGCACCGGCGCCGCCACCAACTCGGTAGAGGATTTAAAATACACCGACTGCATTATGGTGATAGGCGCCAACCCAACCGACGCGCACCCGGTAACGGGCGCCAAGATCAAGCAGTTTTTTATGAAGGGCAAACCCACCATTGTGATTGACCCGCGCAAAACCGAACTGGCAAAATACGCCACGTATCATCTACAACTGAAACCCGGAAGCAATGTGGCTATGCTGAACATGATGCTGTACTACATTATTACCGAAAAACTGGAAGACAAAACATTTATTGAAAACCGCACCGAAGGCTATGATGATTTTTGTAACCAGATACTGAAGCTTGACATTAACGAGCTTGAAAAAATTACGGGTGTTGACAGGAACTTAGCGCGTCAGGCTGCCATTGCTTATGCCTCGGCACCTAATGCCATGTCGTTTCATGGGCTGGGGGTTACCGAGCACACACAGGGCACTTTTACCGTAATGCTTATATCGGACCTTGCCATGATAACCGGCAACATTGGCCGCAGGGGTGTAGGTGTGAATCCGCTGCGCGGACAAAACAACGTGCAGGGCGCCGCCGACATGGGTTGCCAGCCGCATCAGGGAGCGGGCTACATGAGCTCATACGATCCCGAAATAAACAAACAGTACGAGGCTTTTTACGGCACCAAAATTCCATTGGGCAAAGGCTACCGCATTCCCGAAATGTTTGATGCCAGCATAAGCGGTAAACTAAAAGCCTTATGGCTGATGGGCGAGGATGTGGTGCAAACCGATCCGAATACCAACAAGGTGATAGCCGCCATGGAGAACCTGGAGCTGCTGGTGGTGCAGGAAATTTTTATGACCGAAACGGCAAAATATGCGCACGTGGTATTGCCGGGCGCTACATTTTTGGAAAAGAGTGGCACCTATACCAACGCCGAACGCCGCATACAGCGTGTACAAAAAGTGGTTGAGCCGCTGCAGGGAACAAAGTGCGACGGGCAGATTATTGTGGACATTATGAACCGGATGGGCTTTAAGCAGGCGCCTTATGAAGCAGACACCATGCTGAAAGAAATATCACAGATTGTACCGTTTTTTGCCGGAGTGAAATGGGAAGAGCTGGGAGATAACGGCAAACAATGGCCTGTGAAAAAAGATGGCAGCGATACCGAGATATTGCACATTAACGAGTTTCAGCGCGGTAAAGGAAAGTTTCATTATTTTGACTGGAAGGAAACCAACGAAACCAAAACGCACGGCAAGGAATATCCTTATATCATTACCACCAACCGCGAGCTGGAGCATTACAACTCCGGAACCATGACGCGCCGCACCGGCAACGTGAAAATTCTTACCGAAGATGTGTTGCTTATACATCCGGACGATGCCCGAAAACATTTGATTGGCGAGGGCGACATGGTGTGTGTGGAATCGCCGCGCGGCAAGGTGGATATTAAGGCGCGCATTACGGACGAAATAAAGCCGGGAGTATTAAGCACCACCTTCCACTTCCCCGACCTGATGCTGAACATTATTACCAGCGACGAGCACGACAGCGAAGCCTCTTGCCCTGAATATAAGGTGGTGGCGGTGAATATCCGAAAGAGCAAGGGAAAATACAAGACGGCAGGGGTTTAAGTTGTCAGCTTCGTGACTTTAAGTATTGGCTGTGCCAGCAAGAGTAGATAAATGAAGCGCTACCCTTGAAAAAATTAGTTGGAGGGTTTGGTTCATCGATCCGTATATTATCCTGAACAAGTTTCAAGCAAGTAATTAGGCTACAGATGCAATACCTTTCCCGGTCGCTTGATTATTATTCCCTTTTTTCAGTGGTTACGGATCTTACTCGCCAATACATTTATTGTTCCATTTTGATTTTGCCAGCATAGCCTGCAAAACCAACAAAAACACATTTTTGTCTACAGAAATTAATTAAACTTATTAAAGCCAGCTTTTTCGAATTTCCCATTTTTCCATAATACCACTTATTTACCCTTACTTACCACTTAACAATCCATATACCGGTTTCCTATATTTTGAGCCTGTTTAAATTTATGTTGCAATACATTTATTATCAGTTTCATCTTGAAACTCTTATCAATTTACTCGATGTTAATTATAAACCTCTATCATGAAAAAAAAACTACTCGCTGCATTACTATTCTTATTAAGACTACCGTGTTTTTCGCAGCCAATTGATGTTACTTTAAACCAGGGCGGCGCTGTTGAAAGACCAGCTAATGCAGCCATCAGCTGGCAAAAATTCAGTAGCTCCATGAATGCCTTTGGTGTTACAGAGATATCCTCAAAGTTACTGCAGTATAACGATGAGCTGAATGCTGTTTCTTTTATCCAGCGCAAATCTGTCACCTACACTTCGTCGCCTGCAATTAATTCGCCAACGAGCGCGTCAAGTGGAATAATTGTTGCGATGGTTAGTACAAACCAGGGTATAAGTTGGGACAGCACCAACGTTTGGAGCAATCAAACGCAGTGGGCCCGGTTTCCGCAAGGAGGTTTGTATAATCCAAGCGGGAATACCAATCTTGCCAATGCACATGTAATTGCAATGGGTCCTATTACATATTCCAGTGGTTATTGGACGGGCAGCTACATCGCCAGTAAACCTCTTTCGGCACCAGGCAACACGCTGGGTTTTAATAATATTGCCAGCACGGTTCCTGGGGCGCAACAGTATTTTCCCAACACGGGAACCTTTTCTCCAAATCCTGGCAAATTTGATTTCCCAAGTTTGAGTTTTTGTACTACTGATGATGGTGCGGTGCGAACCCTTGCGTTAGCCGTTGGAAATTTTAACGGCTTCAGTGATTACGCTAAAAATTACAGAGGGGTTAAGGTACTTAAAGGTGCATTCACATCTGGAATATTTAATTGGACAGGTGATTCCATTAATATAAAATCATTGGTTAACAATAACAGCTTTTATGCTGAGCCGCAAGTGATTGTTGAACCGCATATGGCATGGAATGAGAGCGGCACCGTGGGTTATGTGGTTCATTTTGGCAGCAGAGCCGGTTCGGTTGGCGTTAATAAAGGCATTCAGCCTATTGTTCACAAAACAACTGATGGTGGAAATACCTGGACTCTTTTACCAGGTATTGACTTTTCTTCATCACAGGCCTTTCAGTTAAAAGTGTTAAACAAACTTGCAACCATTAAAACCAATTCCAATCTCGCAATTCCGTTCTTTAATACCAATGAAGGCATTGATTGCGTTGTGGACAGCGAAAATCATCTTCATATTGTAGGCAGCATTCTGAGTTCTTACAGTGATCATACAGACTCCTTGCTATTTACCCAGCTTTTTAATCATTCGGATGGCGAAACCTATCATTACAGGCACTCTCCGGGCATGCGGCCTTACATTTACGACTTCATGGAAACAAACAATGGCTGGAACGTTGAGATTGTGGACTCCATGTTAACAGAAGCTCCCGGGGTATTAACATCCCAACCAGGATACAGCTACAATCCCTGGGATTCTCAGGGAGGAAGTAATGACTGGCATTTAAATCTGGTTAACATTCAAAATCAAAAAATAAGTTCAGCGGCAAGAATCCAGGCAAGCCGGACACCCGATGGTAAATACATTGTTTACACATGGGCCGAATCAGACACCACTCTCACAGCCCAGCACACTAAATGGAATAGCAAGCCGGATATCAAAGCCAGAGCCTTTGATGTAACCAATAAAAAAATGTGCGACAATAAAATAAACCTGACACCCATGTCCTCCTCAATATTGGTATCAGGAAAGGCACAACTCCATCACACCTCACCTCGTTGCATACTGGTTTCAAAAAATGGAAATAGTGTTGACGTAAATGTTCCAATCACAATTACGACCAATCAGAATACACCATTGACCCAACAATCATCCAACGATCATTTCTTCACATGCAGTACCTTAACATTTGTGTTTTCTGTAACGGGAGTGACTGAACATACCATAAAATCGGCTGATTTAAATTTGTTCCCGAATCCTGCAAAGAACAGGGTCACCGTCCGTTTTAATTCGAATAATACAGCAAACGTAACCATTGAGCTTATTGATCTGATGGGCAAAACAATCCGGAAAACAGACAGAAATATTGTTAAAGGGATTAATCAAACGGATTTGGATTTGTCAGATTTTGAAAAAGGGATTTATTTTGTAAAAGTGAGCCTTGACACTCATTCGGTTACAACTAAATTGATAATAGAATAAATCTGAATCAAACTTTAACTATGGAACCTGTTTTCCGGTGATTTCCATTATTCGTTTGGTAAAAATTCTTTCAAACACAAATTATACAATTTATATTAGGGCTACCTAAGCATTTTGCTGACTAATTTCGGCCTAAACCATAAGAATAAGTTGATTTAATAAACGTCAGTGGTAATTCAAAGCTCTTTTAATTCCTGCACTAAAAACAGGTCAGGCTCTGTACTTTTTTAAACGCTTCTTCGTAAGCACATAGGCTTTTTTACGGCCGGAGTAAGGTATTTTGGTTAAAGAAACTTTCCTGAGCTTGTACTTTTTTTCATTGATATCAAGCGCTCCGTCAATAAAAACGTCGCGTAATTTTCCTTTCGGTACCAGCACAAAAATAGTTCGCTCGTCCTTAAGCTTTGGCACATAAACACTATTGAGCAAACTACA
>CALMNJ010000313.1 GCA_937868675.1 uncultured Bacteroidota bacterium
TATTTACGCGTCAACCAAGCCTATAAGGAAGAATAACATGAAAAAACATCTGCTAAGTCTATTCTTTATTGCTTTTTTTAGTGTTTCACTTTCTCAAAACTGGACCTGGATGCGCGGAGATAATTTTAACGGCGCAACCCCAGGTACTTATGGCACCATGGGGGTACCTGCAACCACCAATACTCCCGGCCACCGCCACGGCTCGGCCACATGGGTAGATGCAAGTGGCAATTTCTGGCTGTTTGGTGGCGAAGGCCACTCATCTGTAAGCACCTTATCATGGCTCAACGATTTATGGCGATACAATCCTACAACGAATGAATGGACCTGGATACGGGGATCAAACGGCATGAATGCAACCGGAAGCTACGGAACACAAACCATACCTTCCTCATCAAACGACCCCGGTGCCCGCGAATTTTCTGTTTCGTGGGTAGATAACAATGGAAAATTCTGGATGTTCGGCGGCGATGGTTTTGCAACCACAACCACATTTGGCCGGCTGGGCGACCTATGGAAATACGACCCCATAACAAATCAATGGGCCTGGATGAATGGCCCCACAACCGTTGATGTTAACGGTATTTACGGCACGGTAAACGTAGCCTCCTCCGTTAATATGCCAGGCTCACGATATGGTGCCGCCCATTGGGCCGATCAAAGCGGCAATCTCTGGATGTTTGGTGGCAAAGGTTTCCCGGCCAGTGGGCCTCAAAGTCAGTTAAACGACCTCTGGAAATACAACATAAGCACCGGCTTTTGGACTTGGATGGGGGGAACAAACCTTACTAATCAACTGGCTGTAACCGGAACCATGAGCGTACCTTCAAACTCTACACTACCCGGCGCAACCGAATTTCCTTGCAGTTGGATTGACAACACCGGTAATTTTTATTTGTTCGGAGGTCGCGGATACGCTACCGGTCCAAGCGCAGGTTACCTCAATGATGTCTGGAAATACAACCCCACGAGCGGACAATGGACCTGGCTGTGGGGCATTGGTCAGGTAAATCAAACCGCTGTTTATGGTACACAGGGCGTAAGCGCTGCTACCAACATTGCTGGTGGCCGGTATGCTGCCGCCTACTGGAAGGATATTCTCGGTAATTTCTGGTTTTTTGGTGGCGTAGGCTCTTCCGCTACTGCAATTGGTTGCATCAACGATCTTTGGAAATATAACCCTTCCACCAATCAGTTTACATGGATGAAGGGAAGTACCAGCCCCAACGCGAATGGTACTTACGGAACTATGGGTGTGCCCGCTGCTCCAAACACGCCCGGGGCACGGTACAACAATCTTGGCTGGATTGACCCCAATGGCAAAGATCTGTGGCTTTTTGGTGCCGAAGGATTTGATATCAATTCAACTAATGTGGCCAATATGAACGATATGTGGAAGTTCTCTATTCCATGCAGTCCCGATAGTATCATAACCTCTCCTTCTCAGAATGTTTGCACCGGAACTTCGGTTAGTTTTACCGCCACCAATCAGTTTCCGGCCTCCGTGTTGTGGTACACCACCAGTACATCCGGCAGTAGCATTGGCTCTGGCAGCGTTATCAGCACGCCTACACTTGTTGCGGCGAGCTCACCATCGGTTTATACCTATTATGCCGAAGCAAACTCCTGCACTATTGCACCACGAACCGCTGTGAATATTACTGTAAATCCTATCCCTAAACTTTTGGTGTTTGGTAATACCGTTACCTGTAGCGGTCAAAGCCTTAGCTTAGTTGCCAATGGCGCGAGCAATTACACATGGAGTGGCGGCCCAACTTCGCCCACCCTTGTTGTAACGCCTACAGTTAGTGGCACCTTCACGGTAACTGGCAACAATATTCCTAACTGCAATGGAAGTACAACCGTTAGCATTTCGGTTAATCCGTTGCCTACAATTACTGTTATTGCAACCCCATCAGCATATTGCTGGAATAGTAGTGGTTATTCAACTCTTAGCGGTGGCGGCGCCCAATCATACACATGGAGTACTGTAAACTGGAGCACCACTACAACTTCCAACACTGTAAATGTGAGTCCTACAACAACTTTATTAAGTGCGTTTTTCACTTATACGGTCTTAGGCGTTGATAATAATGGGTGTTACAATTCCGCCACTGTAACAATTAATCCTAGGAATTGTAATGGAATAAACGAAACTTCTAATAATTCAATTTCCATTGATCTTTATCCTAACCCCAACTGTGGCCTATTCAAAATTTCAGTGCCTGAAAATTTAAATAACGCCTCTTTAAGAATGATCAACCTGCTTGGGGAATGTGTTTGGAAATGCGAACTCAGCGAGCCTGGGATTCATGTAAACGTTAATCTGCCAAAAGGAGTTTACTTCGTGTGGCTTTATAGTTCGGGACAACCAAGTGGCAGCGCAAGGCTCGTAATAGAATAATCAGATTTCACAATCCGTAATACGGGTCAAATGATCCAGTTTAATGGTGTGTCATTTCTACCGGTGTTACATTAACTCTGGTGCCTTTCTTTACTGTTATTCAGTACCCAAAATCTACACTCCGTCTATCATTCCTTTATCTGTAAAGCTGATTGCGCACGGTAACTTTCGGCATGGCAGGTTTGCCGTTTTTTTTGATAAACATTCTATCACTTACTTTGTCTGGTGCTCGCTCTCTCTGGGGTTTTCCAGGCAGTTGTATTAATTAGATGCAGAATATCCTTCTTCAAAAAATCAACCACTACCTTCAGCGAATCGCTGTTGGGCATACAATTAAAGTAAAGTGCCCCACGCAAAAAATGTCGCGTACTATCGGTTAAATAAAACTGCACCGATGAGGCTGAATTTCCCGTAATGTCAAAAAACAAACCAAACACCCTGGCACTATCGCGCAGCACCACCACTTCATCCAAACCACTTGCTTTTTTCTGATGTTCATTGGCCAACATGTGCGAGTCTTCAAGGTATTGTGCCACGTTGCCGTTTACGGCTTTGTAGCTGAGGTGCAGCGTTGCTCTGAATTGAGGAAACTCAAGATTCGTCCAGCAAGGTTCGGCACCGGCATGTGCATCGGCTGCCATGCGCGAATACGCAGGTATTTCGAAGGTGTAGGGACAGGTGCTGGTGTAAGTCTGGTATTTTTTTTCAGGAAAATCAATTCTGAAATACCCTCTTGGTTTTGGAGAATATATGGCATCATCGTCGCCACAGGATGCAAGAAAAAACGTTGCTGTCAGTAATACCAGATTGCAGATAATTTTCACGTTAAAACAAATGTATGTGAGAGATTAATTCAAAACTCATATAATGCAGGTCTCTTTTCGAAATTAACCTGTTAATAAGGAAGATTCCGGGTATCAACGCCCTCTGCGCCTGGGCCTGCATGGCCCGGGGCGTCGCGTTTTTGAAGCAATACGAAATTTTCTCCGATTACTTCAGTAACGTTACGTTTGTTCCCTTCCTTGTCGGTCCATTGCCTTGTTTGAATTTTCCCTTCTATATAAACCTGAGCCCCCTTTTTCAGCAGTTTCTCCCCGTTTTCGGCCAGGTTGCGCCACAACACCACATGA
>CALMNJ010000314.1 GCA_937868675.1 uncultured Bacteroidota bacterium
GATTTAAGAGCGCCTTCCTTGTTGTATTTTACTTCTTCTACCAGGTTTCCATTTGAGTCAAAACCGGATTTACTGTCAGGAATTGTTTTTCCCTGTGTGGTTTCATTTACAGTTATTAAACGTATTCCATACTTTTTTATTTCCTTTTTCTTTTGTGCGAACCCGGTACTGAGTACAAACAAAAGTAAAACTACCGCTAAACTCCTCATATTATTTATAAATGGTTATCTGGTCTAAAGTTACTGTTTGTTTTCTTGAGGTAATTTCAATTTCCTTTACAAAAGCGGTGTCGCCCGACTGTGACTGCAAGGTTTTATCCTTTGAATAAACATATATTTTATACTTACCGGTTCGCAGGTAGTTAAATTCAAACTGACCGTCGTAACTGGCTTTAATTTTATCTCCATAACTTACGGCATCGCCATAAATAATATACACATCTTCATCAGCGCCGGCGTACTCGCCATTTTTTACCATAAACCCTGTGCTCCAGTCTTCAACCCATATTTTACCTTTAATGGTAGCTCTCCCACCGGTTCCTTCCTGTTTCTTACAAGCTAAAAACAACATCATTATCAGGACTGCAAGCGTTGTTACTTTAAATTTCTTCATTTTATTTTTGTTTACTTACAATTAATTTTGTAGAGTGTTCGCCCACGTTAACCACATAAATCCCTTCGTTCCATAATGAAATATCAATAAGGGATTTTCCGTTTACACTTTCTTCAAAAACAAGCTCCCCCAAAAGGTTCCGGACAATTAGCCTCCGGGATGTTTCGTCGCGTGTTTGAACGTTAACATACGATGCTGCCGGATTTGGATACACGATCAACGATCCGCTCAAACGTTCCTCATTTAACCCTACAATACAGTTTTGCATACCATAGGTAGGGTACTTAAAGGTTCGGAAAGAGCCGGTACCGTCTTCACAACGCCCGTATGAAACGTCCGTTTCCTGAACACCATACAACACGTTGTCAACCACTCCGTAAGCTCCGTTACTCAAGGTAATGGAGCCATTGCCGTTGTTTAATTTAAAGTTTGCGTGAATTTGCTGTTGGGTAATTTTGTAAATATTATCGGCCCAAATTATCAGGAAGGCATGCGACTGAATGAGTGTGTTGTGCGGGAACTGATATTTGGACGCATCGTACTGGTCATCGGTTAAATACAGCCCAGTAAGATCAAGTGTTTTTGAGGTATTGTTATAAAGCTCTATCCAGTCTTCACTGAGGTGAAACTCATTTTTTACATCGCTTTTATTGTCAGCAAGAAACTCGTTTATAGTTACATCAGCTGCAGCCGGGGCATCGTAAATTCTAAACTCATTAAACTCGTGTTCGGCTCTTGCAGGTGAAAAAACACCCGCTGCCGAATTTTCGGCGTACACATAATACTGTGCTATGTTGGCTGACAGGGTAAACATTGCGCCATATATATTGTCCGAAGCCTGTCCGTCGGAGTGCTGACCATCGTCGTACATAAGCGTTTGCGAAAAGTGAGCCGAGGCGAGGTGCCTGTAATTTAAGTAAACCGACCCGGCGCTTGCAGCTGATATGTTTGCCGTTATAGTGATGGCGGCGCCGGATGTAAGTGGCGCATTTGCAACCGAAACGCCCGAAATGGCAGGGGCTGCATAGGTAAAGTCGGGAACGGATTGAAGATAAGTAACCCTGGCCGACATCAGTGTTTGTATGCCCGGAACGGAATAAGAGCCCACCGAGACATTGGCACTAAGGGCATTCTGGAATTGAGTATTCGAATAAAATTTATTCGAATCTGATAATACTGCGTTACTGATTAAATTATAATAATAATTGTAACGCGTGAGGTACAGCCCTGAAACAAAAACCTCGTCCAGCATGGTTTTTAGATGCGCAATATACTTCCGTTTATAAGTGGGGTTATCATATACTGCTTTTATGAGCGGCCAGTAAACATCGGTTGAGTGAATGGCCGGCGACATGTTTTGCATTCCTGCAATAGAAAGGTTTGCCAGACTGGTATTGGAACTTCCCAGAAAAGGGAAACCACCAAAACTCATATTAAGATCCCAGGTAATAGGATTAAACCAACCAGCGTTGTCTCTGTACAAATAATAGTTCTGGGCAAAAGTACCGCTATAACTGTCGAGATTAACCAATAAATTATTAAAAGCAAGCATCCAGCAAGCCCGATCCATATCAATAACCCTTGATAACGAAGCAGGATTATTGGTTACCGAATCACACAGGTTCTTAAGATAGTTCCATCCGTAATCCGACTTCATTTCGTAATAATTGTAATAGCCACTTGAGTCGGAGTTGGGAATGTATTTGAGGTTGCTTTTAACACCGGGTGATGGCGTCAGATTGGGGTTACATTTCACCAGCGTTCCGCTATTAGAATAAAAATGCCTGGCTACAAAAGCAGAATTAATGGCCTCTGCATTTGTGTACAATCCCTGGTAGTTCCCGTTTATATAAAGGATGGCAAAATTGGCCTGCGGCGCATCCATGTACATGCGTGCTATTTCGTATGCCAGCACCTCGCGTATCATGGATGGGTCGGCGTAACAGTTGTTTAGTTTAATATCACGCAGTCCCATGTAACCCTGATCTTTATATGTATTTAATTCAATATGAAGGGGATTTTTTGCATGTGCTGAATCGTAAGAACTGCTTCCTTTATACTTCACCCCAACGCTATCGAAACGAGTTCCATTTAACCTTACCCATTGGGCCATGAGGTGCTTGTCGGCACCATATCGGGCTGTGTCCAGAATGTAATCCCAATTGTTTTGCGAAAACGAAACTTCGATGGTTTGAATACTGGCTGCCGAATAAAACTGCGTTTGTGCCGCCGCTGGAAGAGACAGGCAAAAGAAATAAAGGAATAAAGGTAACAGGCGACTGAACATATCAGTTTTTTAACAACCGGGCCGATTTAAGTTCAAGATTTCCCTTACTCAGTTTCATCTCATAAATCCCCTGGGGTAAAGAGGTGAGCGTTAATGTGGTGTTACCCGATGTGTCCCCGCTGCTATATACCAATTGACCAAGGTGGTTAATCACCGAAACAGTGTAATGTTCAAACCCGGGATCTTCAATAGTAACCTCGTTTATAACAGGATTGGGATAAAGTTTGAAAGCACCGGTTGATCCATATTTTGCAATGCCCACATCCTGGCAGTCGGCACATTCGCCGAAACAAACCAGCGTTAACACCGTGTCCTTACTCACTGTTATACTCCTTTTTCCAGATACAGCGCAACTTCCGGGAACGGTTTCGGCAAGCGTACTTGTGTTTCCGTTTATGTAAACATAACCGTAAGTGCCTGCGCTGACGTAATTTATTATTTCAAAAACACCATTGCTAAATGCGTAAAGCCGGTTTTGCGCGGCATCGTAAGACTGGTAACTTACCGAAACATGAAATCCGTTGGCTGGCACTACCCCCATATGATTAGTGTTTAACCGATAGCGCACCAGCATCTTTCCGGCAGGAGCATTAGCTCCATAAAGAATTGCGCCGGCAAAAGCAGTATCGTTTGCCAGAGAGTCCACATAAAGCCATCTGTTATCCACAAGGTCAGCTCCGATATACCCCACTCTGGATTCTTCGGGAACAAATTCCGCATCATAGGTTTGATCTCCATTAACAAAACGGTATTGGTAAACCCTGAAAGCTGGTATGGCAACAACAATACTATATATATTTGTATTTCCTTCTTTGGTAAGGCTGGCTGTAGCGGGGTCCCAGTTTGCGCCCAAACCTGCCTGCGACTGGAAATCGCCTACAATATGAAGTCCGGCTGTGCTAACGGTTTGACCGGTCATATCAACCGAAAACTTAACTTTTTTGGCATCGGCCCTTCCGAATGCAAACAACAGGGCCAGTAAAAGACAACTATGTTTCATGGTGTTTATTTTGTATGAATTACTTTTTTAATGATGCTGTTTGCGCCTGTTACATGTATCTCAATAAAATAGAGTCCAGCAGGCATATTATTCATATCAATGCTTGTCGCATTTTTTTCAGAAGCAATTATTTTTCCGGAAACATCCCTGATTGCCACCAGGTAATTAGTATGATCTGTACTTACATTAATGTTGAGAACATTTTCAACCGGATTGGGATACAGTGCGACCTGACTGTCAAGATCACCCAGGTTTAAGCCAGTTACAGATCCGGTAGTGGTGAATTTAAATCCAGGTGAATAGGCGTACACACAACCATTTGTATCAGTCACCCTTACCACATAAATACCGGATTGTGACGGCGTGAAGCTTTGCTGGGTAGCACCGGCAACTGCATTACCATTCATATACCACTGGTAAGTTGTAGCGGAGGCCGTAGTCAGCACTGTTCCATTACTCGTTACGGTAGGCTGAGTTGGGGCCGGATTCGTCAGAAAGCAAAGTGTTTGACGTTCAGTTTGCGGGCAGGTACCACCGGTACTCTTGGTCCACAATGTAATTCCGTTTGGATCAATTTCATAAATGGTTCCGGAGGTTGCAAGACATATAAGCTGGTTAGCATTAGGAAATTGCTGTATATTGCCCATATTGCTCGTATAACCAGTGCCTACGATACGAGTATTGTAAGTGCCTGGTGTGTAAGCGCTGCCTGAAGTAATGGTATAATTATAATCAACCCTTGGGGAGGATACTTTCTCGAATGTTGTTTTTTGAGACGGGCTTGTTTGTCCGCCATTATTTACACCGCTCAAATAACCTGCATCAGGGCATCCTTCGGGCACCCAGTGGGCATCGTGAGTAACGTTCAGAATTTTGGTTCCTGATGCCTGATACGCAGCCGGATTACCCCAACGGTATAAAAAATCGCCGCCCTTACTTGAGTTGCCGCCAGTGTGCGATGCCGCTTCGGCAGTGGATGTGCTATGATCAATAATATACCATTCGTTCAATGCATGGGAGCTGAAAGCAATCTGGTCCAGTACCGGATTGTAATCCACCCCGTTCATGTGCATCCAATCCTGACTTGGCTGATAGTTTATATTCATCAGTTCGGGATGGTTAACGATTGATGTTTGGTAATTATTTTTGGATGCATCAGTATTTTGTACCAGATGATCCCACAGATTCCACTGCCATACTACGATGGCAGAATTTGTACCCACGGGCTGCAGTTCCATAATTTTCTCAGACCGGATGCTGGTAAGATTTGCGGTTCCGCCGGCAGCGGCAAGGTCTGAGGCTGTTTTAACATCATACGAAATAACCAGAACATTTCCGTTTGGCAGCGGGCAGTGGTCGTGGTGCAACACATACGTGGAGGACGAATATGTATAATCCCAAAGGATAGTACCGTTGTAATCCAGCTTTTGTATTCTACCTGTTACCCCTCCACCATTAATGGCGTTGCCACTATTCGTTACCGTTCTGTAAAAATTACCGCCGGGCATAAAATGCGTAGAATAACCTGTATTACCAGTAAAGTTGTAGGTTTTCACAACTGTGCTGTTTGTGTCAATTAAATAACCGACTGCCGAATTCATAT
>CALMNJ010000315.1 GCA_937868675.1 uncultured Bacteroidota bacterium
AGCCACCGGTATTAAGAAAGAATCCATCAATGGTAACCTTCTTGAGGTATTTCCAAATCCTTCAGCCGATTTTGCCAACATTCGTATCAATACGAATACAGAAGGTAGCGGTAAACTGAGTATTGTTAATCAGCTGGGCCAAATGGTTTACGAAAAATCGGTGAGTACTCATGCCGGTTCTTCGGTAATTCGTGTAGATGTAAAAAATTACACAGCCGGAGTCTACTCTGTTATTCTGGATACCAATGGTAAAAAAGACATTCAGAAACTTATCATCGGCAAATAACCACTTCTGTCTTTTCTGTCGCCTAAAATTTAGCCTGGGCTTTGCCCGGGCTTTTTTATTTTCCCGATCGCCGTTAAATAAATTTTGACGCTACATGCGTTTTTATACATTTGTGTACCTTAAACATAATTAATATTAAACGACCATGAAAAGAAGTTTACTTGTTGCACTTTTGGCTGCCGGAGTTACTGCCGGGGCACAAACACCCCGCCTCTCTTTGTATGAAGAGTTTACCGGCGAAACTTGTCCGCCATGCGCGGCAATTAATCCTACCTTGAATGCTATACTGGCAAGCCCAACCAATACGCCGAAGGTTGTGGCTATCAAATGGCAGGTGCCTATTCCCTCGGCTCCAACCAACACGTGGTCGCTTTACAGAACCAATAAGGCAGATATTGACTGGCGCTATGGTGCTTCGCCAACCAATTATGGTTACCCTGCTCAATATTCTCCAACCAACACTGCCGGCAACGGCATATCGTCGGCTCCAACAGGCCTTTTTGATGGCCAGCATGCCTGGAATTTCGGTGCCGCATCAGACCATCCCTATTATGTGAGCAACGCTGTGATTTCAACTGCGCAGTCATACACCTCGGCCTTTTCAGTGAGCCTCACCAATGCATGGGACGCCACGTTCAGTGCACAAACGGTTACCGTAAGCATAATGGCTACTGCCAATTTCAGTGCCACCGGCACGCTTATGTTCAGAACCGTAATGGTTGAGAAGCACGTCCACTTCCCGGTACAATCGGGCACCAACGGCGAAAAAGATTTCGACGATGTAGCCATTGCCGCCTTCCCTTCGGTTCAGGGCATGACCATTTCCCCAACGTGGACTGTAGGACAAACACAAAGCTTTACACTTAATTGCCCCCTGCCTTCCTATACAAGAGATAAGGCGCAGGTTGCGTTTGTAGGCTTTATTCAGGACGACGGCAACAGAAAAGTAGCACAAGCGGTGAGGGCTAATCCTATTCTGATATCGAACGATGCCAAAGCGGTAAGCCTGACTCTTCCGGCGCCATCCTGTGCTGCTGCATTCACTCCAACCTTTGTAGTAAATAATACCGGTGGAAACGCTATTACCGACCTCACCATTACGCCTTACGTTGACGGAGTAGCCTTAACAAATTACACATGGAGCGGGAATCTTGCCGTTGGTGCAACCACTAATCTGGTTGGTAACTCCATTACTCCAGGTACTTCAGGCGGCCATACTTTCTCCATTAACATTACAGGCGTAAGTGGCGGTGACAATAACACACTTAACAACACGGCATCTTCTTCATTTTATCTGGTTACCGGTTATCAGGGCACACCTGTAGCAGAAGCCTTTTCGGTGGTGGCCTACCCTCCTGCAGGTTGGGGTTTGGTTAATACCAACGGCGGCGCCACCTGGACCCGTAACACAACCGCCAATGGGCCTTCAATGACCAGCGGAACGGGCGCTTCCAAGTACGATTTTTATTCTAATAACGTAACCGGCGATGCTGATGAACTGCTGATGCCTCCTATTGATCTTTCTGGAAACAGTACGCCAACACTTGCGTTTGACGTGGCCTATGCGCAATACACCACAGAGAACGACCAATTGGATGTGTTTGTATCAACCGATTGCGGTGCTAACTGGCAAAATGTTTACAGCAAATCCGGATCCGTTCTGTCAACTGCAAATGCTATGACGGGTGCTTTTACACCTACAACAGGCTCGCAGTGGAGAAAAGAAAAAGTGGCGCTGACCGGACTAAACGCAAATTCGGTTCTGGTGAAATTTGTTGCCACTTCTGCTTACGGAAACAACCTCTATATTGACAATGTGAACCTTGCCAAATCAAATACAGTAAGCACCGTTGGCATTATTGAAAATGCCTATTTTTCAAACGTGGAACTTTTCCCGAACCCCGCCAGCAATGTAACCGAACTTAAAATTGAATCATTTAATAACACTACTGCGGTGGTGAAAATAAGTAACTCCATTGGCCAGCTGGTGATTCAAAAGCAGGTTGATCTTTCGGTTGGTGTAAACAGTGTTAGTATTGATGTTAAAGATCTGCCCTCTGGCATATACAGCATGGTGATTGATTCTAATAACACTGCTATTACAAAAAAACTTACTGTAAATAAGTAAAGCAAGCTTAGTTTACAATCAGCCCCCGTTTTCGCACTGAAAACGGGGGTTTTTGTTTATACCTGACAGGCGCTTAATTCGGTTTTTTTTAGTTTCTTTACAGCTTATTAATCTGCCACAATGGAATTGTATTTAGACTCTGCCAATCTTAAAGAGATAGAAGAAGGCTTTAAACTGGGTTTTTTGAATGGTTTAACCACTACGCCTACATTTATGCAACGCGAAGGGATTACCGATATTGACGGTACTATCGTTCGCCTGAGCAAAATGGTTCCGGTGCTTCAGATTGAGGCGCTCGGAAATACCGCCGAGGAAGTTTTAGCAGAAGCCGAGCGACAGCTTGCATTGGGGCTGGACCCCAAAAAGACCGTGTTTAAAATTCCGGTATCACTTGAGGGCGTCAGAGCCTGTAAGCTATTGCGCAGTAAAGGTTACCTGGTTAACATTCATTTGGTTTACACGCTGCAACAGGCGTATATGGCCATGCATGCAGGTGCCAGTTATGTGTGCCCACTGGTGGGCCGATTACAGGATCAGGGCCATGATGCGATTGCCCTGGTTGACCAATGTGTAACTGCGGTGAACCGCTATGGTTACGACACAAAAATCATGTTCTCATCAGTACGGCATGCCGAACATGTGCGTAATGCCATTAACGTGGGTGTACACACCATCACCGTACCACTAAAGGTTTTAAAACAGCTTACCGAAAATAATTTCACCACTGTGGGTACTGATCAGTTTATTATGGACACCCGCCTCATGATGGTGAAGGTAAAGGAAGCTATCAACGGTGTTAATCCGCTTGTGGAGGAGGACACTGTAATATCGGACGCCATGATAAAAATGACCGAATACAACTTCGGCGCCATTACCGTGGTGAAAAAAGACGGCAGCATTAAAGGCGTCTTCACCGATGGCTCGCTGCGAAAACTCCTCGTTGAAAAGGGTCGTGATATCCTCAACAAAAAGCTCAGCGATCTGGAATACCGTGAAGCAATTACCATTGACGGAAACGTGTTACTGAACGATGCCAATGTGCTGTTTAAAAAGACAGCCGTTGACACCATTGTGGTAACCGATGCAGGCAAACCGGTGGGTATGCTTGACATTCAGGACCTGAAGTCCTGAACTGAACCTATACATGAACGAAATTGAGGACTTATACACAAAACTGGGAGGGACATTTGTAACCCAGTTTGTTACTATGGCCCAGAAATTGGAAGGAGTCAGGGCTTTTTTGTTTGACTGGGATGGCGTCTTTAATTCGGGACAAAAAAGCACCAATGGTGGCAGTAATTTTAGTGAGGTGGACAGCATGGGTACCAATCTGCTCAGGTACTCTCATTTTTTAAAGCACGGGGCGATGCCAATAACCGGGGTAATAAGCGGCGAGAAAAATGAAGCTGCTTTTTATTTTTGCGAACGGGAGTGCTTTACATATTCCTTTTTTAAGATAGCGAACAAATCAGAGGCGCTTAAATTTATTTGCAAAGCAGAGAACATTGCCCCGCAAAACGTTGCTTATTTTTTTGATGACGTGCTGGATATACCGGTGGCTGAACAGTGCGGGCTGCGCATGATGGTGAATCAAAAAGCCAATCCGCTGTTTGTAAATTATTGCATTAAAAACAAACTGGTTGACTACCTGAGCGCCTCGGCAGGCGGCCAATATGCGGTGCGCGAATGCAGCGAGTTGCTGATTGGCCTCAATGGAAATTACAATGAGGTGATTGAGAACAGGAAAAACTTTTCGGTGAGTTACAAAACATACATCACCCAGCGCCGTGCGGTAAGCACCGAAATTTACACGATGAAAGAAAACGGCATAGAAAGAAGCTAAAACGCGCTCTTGCAGTCAGAAAATCTGGTTCTGTTATTGACCAAACTCCCTTAGGGTATTATTACGACTCCATTTCTGGCAATGATTGATTGTTAAGGAATTGAGCACGCTTTGTGAGACGATGCGAATGGTGTACCTTTGACTTATTGATTTTTACCGGCGTAAATACCCTATTCTGTAAGGCCATCCGGTTTTGTGCAGTTCTTATTTGTGTTTTTGCAAATTCGGTGCTGGCCCAATTCAAAATTGCAAACAATGGCAACGCACAAACTCTGGCACAGAGCATTGTAGGCAGTGGAATTAAGGTTAACAAGGCACAGCTTAAAAGCGGCAGCAGAGCATCGGCCACATTTAGTTACACAGGAACAAACCTGGGAATAACCGAAGGCATTTTGCTCACTACCGGTAGTGCAACCGATGCCGGAAGGCCTGGCGGTTTTTTGTGTGATGTAAGTAACGGAAACGTTTTTACCGACCCTGACCTCCTTACCATTGATAAAAAAGCTCAGTTCGATGTATGCATACTTGAATTTGATTTTGTTCCCGTATGCGATACACTGCGTATTGAATATGTATTTGCCTCCGAGGAATACCCTCAATTCATTTATCAAACCTATAATGACGTGTTCGGGATTTTTATCACCGGCAGTAACCCGGCCGGCGGCAACTACAACGCTCATAACATTGCCACCTTAGCCAATGGTACACCCGTTTCGATTGACAATATAAATGGAGGCTGGCCTACTGCTGCGAATGCGTCGCACCCTGAATATTATCGCGACAATTACAAAACACCTGTAAACGATATTGCTTACAACGGTTACACCCGGCTTATTACCTCCAAAACCGGCCTGGTGCCATGTACCACCTATCATCTTAAAATTGCCATAGCCGATGGTGGCAACGGCCGTTACGACTCGGGTGTTTTTGTTAAAGGTAATTCGCTGGTTTGTACCAATACTCCAGAAGTTTCGGCTAGCACCTATTCGAACTGCAACAACACCGGCACAGTCTCGGTACAGGTTACAAACTTTACCGGTGCAGCCTCCTACACCTGGCTTCCGGGCGGACAAAGCACACCAACTGTTACAAATATAGGACCCGGAACATACACCTGCCTTGTTGGCCTTAGCGGTTTATGCAGTAATATTACGGTTACCGCCAATGTTCCTGGAACCTCCAACGTGGCCGTGGAAAAAAATGAGTTTATTTTATGTGAAGGACAAACAGCACTGTTGAAAGCCAGCGGCGCTAGCAAATACCAATGGACTCCGGGATCAGGCCTCAGCAGCATAACGGCATCAAACCCGATTGCAACACCTTTGACCAGTACAAGCTACTCGGTAACAGGCACTTCTTCAACAGGCTGCACCAGCACAGCCATTGTTAAAGTAAGTGTTCCTTCACACCCAATAAAAGCACAATTTTGGGCATCGGCTTATAACACCTCGATTGACAGCTCGGCCATACAGTTTGCCGACTCATCATCCGGAGCAATTTCGCGTTATTGGAGTTTCGATGATGGTCAGACATCCACAGATATTAAACCTGTACATGTTTTCGGAACCGGTACCTTCTGGGTAACACTAACGGCGGTAGATTCAAATTATTGCAGCAGTACCGTGTCGAAAAAAATTATTGTAAATGATATTATTAAAGACCTGTTTAACTTTTACACCCCCAATGCCTTTACACCAGACGATGACGGGTTGAACGACGAATTTTTTCCAAAAGGATTGTCGTGGAACGAAAACAAATACGAGCTCAGGATATTTGACCGTTGGGGCAAAGAGGTGTTTATTTCTAAAGACATCACCATTGGCTGGAATGGGAAAACAAAAGACGGTGCTGCTGCAAAGGAAGATGTATATGTGTGGACGGTAATACTTACAGATAGTTTTAGCAAACAGCACGTGTTTAATGGTTGCGTAGTTCTGAAAAAGAACACCCTTAAATAAACCGTTCATCCTGATTTAGAGACTGGCAATGAATCAACCGGTTTTGACACCGCGATTAATTTACTATACTTGTGATATTTCAACAGGTCCTTATTTAAAAACTCCAGTGAATGAAAAATATTGTTTTCGCCGTTACCGCTTTTAGTTTTTTTACAGTTTCGTTTTCACAAACCAACAACCGTCTTGCGCCCCGCGCGAAAACAAAAATTGACAGTACCTACAACGCCCTTATTAAAAAACACAAGGTTGTTGGCGCCAGCCTGGCCATTGTAGATAGTGGTCGCATAGTTTACTCGATGGGTTATGGTTTTTCTGATCGCGAAAACAAAATACCGGCCACCGATAAAACCATTTTCCGTATTGGCTCCTGCACTAAATCATTCACATCACTATCCATTCTTCAGCTTCAGGAAAAAGGGCTTTTAAACGTAAACGCATCGGTCAAAAAATACCTGCCCGAACTGAAGATAAGCAGTCGCTTTAACGACAGCAACGACATTTACATCAGTGATATGATGTGCCATTTATCAGGCCTTCCCTGCGATATTATGAACGGTTTTTTCTGCGACAGCCCGCCTGATATAAACTGGGTAATAGAAGAACTCAATAAACAAACCACGATTTCGCCTCGCAGATATAAACATGCCTATTCAAACATTGCATTTGGTTTATTGGGTGAAGTAATTGCAAAACAGGGAAAAACCACTTATAGCCAATATGTAAAGAATAACATCTTTACTCCGCTTGGAATGAACTCAAGCTACATTGATGTAGATAAAGAACTTGAGAAAAATTATTCGAAAGCCTATTGCTTCAACAAACCAGCCAGTGAGCCTTTTATCCGCGATCAGGCCGCAGGGCTTATTCACAGCACCTCAGCCGACATGGGGCGCTATCTTTTGATGTTTCTCAATAAGGGCGAGTATAACGGGAACCGCATTATCTCGGAAGCCTCATTAAAAGATATGGAAAGCAACCATATTGGAGATGCGTTTCTGCCGGAACCGGAAAGCTGGGGATACGGGCTTTACTCGGGCAAAGTAAAAATCAAAAAAGGAAGCGACAGCAGCCTCGTAACAATCACGGGTCATGGAGGCGACACGTATTCGTTCCATTCTGATTTCGCGTACATTCCCGAATTAGGTGTTGGTGTAATTGTGCTTACCAACACCGACAACGGAACCCGTGTTTGCAGCGCCACAAAGCTGCTTAATCTTTACTTAAACTCCGCCAGGGGTTACAAGTGCGCGTTTAATCAGCGCGATACCCTGCTGAATAAAAAAAATCAAATTGTTGATGCAACCTGCACCGCAGAGGAGATTAAAGGAACATACAACTTCGGACAATTTTACATGAAAGCCAAAGGAGCCCACAAAATGAAGTTCTGGCAGGGGCCGGCAAAAGTTGTACTGAAGCAGAAAAAATCGGATTCAAGCCGCTACCGAGTTAAAGCTTTTGTGTTTGGCATTATTCCGGTAAAAATACGTGACCAGGAAATGAGCTTCGTAAAACGTGGCGGCGATATTTTCATGAAGGTAAATCACCTTAAATCAAAAAACGTGGAGTACATTGTTGCTAAATCAAAAGCGCCACAAATCCCCGGCAGTTGGAAAAAAGCTTATGGTTCTTATAAAGCGGTATCGAAACTATATCCCTGTAAAGACTGCCCCTTCGCCAATCCGGAAGGGATGACCATGAGCCTGCGCGAAAAAGGAGGCTTTGTAACCATAGCCCTGAAAGCAAAAACATCCGACTTCAGCGGCGACACCTTTCTGGATGTGGTTGACGAAAAACTGGCTGTTGGCGGAGGTATAGGGCGTGGTACGGGCGAAACGGTGAGGATGCTTGATAACGGCCACATCTATTACAGCGGTTTTGAATTTGAAAAAGTAAAATAGTCCTCCAACCAATTAACAGTAAATGAAGCCGGAACTTCCTGCTAATAAACTGGAATCTTTTAAAAACAGGGGACTATTGGGTTATGTTCTTGCTGCCCTTTTTCTGCTGGCGATGTTTGTGATGCTTACTTCTCCCATCTGGCTTATTGCACTTGGAGTTTACGTTGTAGGCAATATTATTGACTGAGCCCTGTTTGGCAGCCATTTGGTTTTGAGATGACCCCATTCTGTACCGAAAAGAATCACCTGTTTGATGAATGATCACCACGGTTTTCAAGGCACAACCTGAATACAGATTAAGGACGCGAAAGAGACTGCTTATCCGCCGGCTTTTTTAACCTTGTACCCCTCTGCACTCAGTAATAACACTATTTTGTCACGGTTGTCTCCCTGTATAAGGATATCCCCATTTTTAGCGTTGCCTCCAACACCACACTTTTGTTTCAACGTTTTGGTAAGAGCCTCCAGGTCGTTGTTTGTGCCAATAAACCCTGTAATGCGGCTCAGCATTTTTCCACCACCCAGGCGGTCGAGATACACTTTTAAATTTTGCTGTGCCGGAGGCAGGGTTTGCGTTTCGCCGCCGCCATCCGTTTCAAACTTAAAATCGGGGTTCGTCGAATAAACCACGTTTATCCGGTTCTTATCTTTTTTGCTCATCGCTTGTATCGGGTAAGAAAATAGGCCACAAATACCATCATCGCGCCCAGGGTTAGCAGCATCCATTTATTCTTCAATCCGCCAGATTCTTTGACAATGGGTGCATCAACTGCATCCTGCAGGCCATAAGCGCTCTTTTCCAGGTCCTGCTGCTGCATCAGGCTATCGAGCATGACATTGTATTCGCTGAGCCAATGAAACGCTTCTGCGTAATTGTCTTTGCTTTCGTAAAGCCATGCATAGGTTTTACAGGCTTCCATGCGCGCTTCAAAATAATCGTACTGGTTCGCGATCTTATACGCCATATCCAGATACATTTTAGCCTTTGGCGCGTCATTCATCTGTATGTAGTTTTTGCCAAGGTTCAGATAACTGTCGGCGCAATCCACCTGGTTATCCATCAGATTTCTCAGCTTCAACGCATCCATATTATAACCTACGGAAGCCTCGTTTTCGCCTTTATAAAAATAATATTCAGCCAGATTGTTGAGGCACAGGCAGCGGGTTTCATAATCGTTATTGTGTTCGGCCAGTTTATTGGCAAGCTGATAAAATTCTTTGGCGCTCTCCATTTGTTTGGTGGCCTGCTTGAGTGCACCCAAATTCAACAGGCAGGCGGCCTTCTGACGATCATTCTTGCTGGCTTCATAAATTTTCAGCGCCTCAAGGTAACACGCTTCTGATTTATGAAATAATTTAAGGTCCAGAAAAATATTGCCCAGATTCGTAAGGCTATGGGCGATGCCTGTTTCGTCGCCACACTCCCGTCGCAGTTTAAGCGCCTTTTGATGGTAATTGTGTGCCGTACCAAGTTCGCCTTTCTTATAAAAAAGAACTCCCAGCAGATTATAGCTTTTGGCAAGGTGCTTAAGCGACGAGCACTCCAGCGCTTCCTTCTCACAGCTGCGGGCATAAACAAATGCTTTAACCGGATCAATGTTTCTGATGGCGAAGCCTCTTTTATACAATTCGTTCACGCGACCCGTATCGTTTTGAATAGCCATGATGCGAATCAATGTCGTGTCGGGCTGTGCAGCCGAACTAAAGGCAATAAATAATAAAATAACCGCGGCTCTCATGCTATATTTACCAAATGTATAATTTTAGGCCATAATTCCGAAACCATGATCAAATATTCATTCTATCAGAAAAACCCGGCCTCTCACTACATATACATTGATCTTTTTATTGATGGTATCCAACAAAACGAGCTTCACCTGCAACTTCCCTCATGGCGGCCAGGGCGCTACGAGCTCGGAAATTTTGCCAAAAACATAAAACGTGTTGATGCCTTCAACCAAAACAACGAAGCGTTACAGTACACCAAACTCAGCAAAGACCTTTGGTGCGTTAAAACCGCAGGCGCCAGCTCTGTTAAAATCACTTACAGTTATTATGCCGCCGAACTCAATGCCGGTGCCTGTTTTGCCGATATAACGCAGATGTATGTAAACCCGGTTCATTGCTGTATGTACATTCCCGATCGCATGAACGAGGCACATGAGGTGGAACTGAAAATTCCGGACAATTATTTAATTGCCTGCTCTCTTGAAAAAAAGGGAAACACGTTGCGTGCCGAAAATTTTGAAGAGCTTGCCGATTCTCCGTTCATTGCTTCGGCCTCGCTGAAAAGTGATTATTACGAACTTAACGGCATTCGCTTCTGGATACACTTTAACGGTGAATGTCGGCCCCTCTGGCCCCAATTTAAAGAACATTTTTCGGCCTTCACCAAAAAACAAATCGAATTCTGGAACGATGCCCCATTCAACGAATACCACTTTTTATTCCAGATTCTTCCTTCCAAATTTTACCATGGCGTGGAACATACCAAAAACACGGTTATTGCGATAGGCCCCGGCTTTTCGCTCAATACAGGCAATACATACGAGGACGTGCTTGGTGTAAGCTGCCATGAATTGTTTCACGCATGGAACATAAAAACGGTCCGGCCTGTGGAAATGCAGCCATACAACTATACCAAAGAAAATTATGCCCGCACCGGTTATGTTTATGAAGGATTTACAACCTATTACGGCGATAAACTTTTACTGAGCAGTGCGGTGTTTTCGCAAGAACAGTACCTGGCCACCTTACAGGAACGCATGCAGAAACACTTTCATAATTACGGGCGTTATAATTTAAGTGTGGCCGATAGCAGTTGGGATACATGGCTCGATGGCTATGTGCCCGGCACGCCCTACCGCAAAACAAGCATATATGATGAAGGCAACCTGGTGGCATTTATACTGGATGTAAAAATTCTGGAAGCCACGGCAAACCGGCAAAGCCTGCGCGATGTATGCGTGCTCCTGTACGGGCGTTTTGGTAAACCAAAAAAAGGATATTCCGAAAACGACATTTTGAATCTTGTTAATGAGGTCAGCGGAACCGACTTCACGGGCTTCTTTAACAGTTACGTAAACTCTGCCTCCGATTATGAAACACCCCTTGTTGAGGCCTTGAATTATTTGGGAATGGAGCTTCACAAAGAAGCTGCGCATCACGATTTTGAAAATGACTTTGGTTTTAAAGTAACCGACGCCCAGCCGTTTTGCCGTGTGAGTCTGGTTGCTCCTTATTCACCGGCCTGGAAGGCAGGGCTGTTTGCTGGCGATGATATCATAGCGGTAAACAACATCAGCGTTAAAAACAATTTTATGCAATGGTTTCATTATTTTAATGGTGGCGGTGCGATAACCCTAACCATTAGCAGCAGCGAGCAATTGCGCGCCATTGAGTTGCAACGCGACAAAAAGGGACAGACCTGGTTTTTTAACCCAGTGATCCGTTTTAAGAAAGAACGTACCAAAGCCGAAACAGCAGCTTTTGAAGCCTGGATCAAATGGTAAATGCGTGTTAAAAAACTCTGATTTTTTACACTTGAACTTGAAAATTAAAAGCGGAAATTTCAGACTAATTTAGTTTTATCATCATGGAAACAAATGCATCAAAACCCCGATCCGGAAACGGCCTTGCCATCACCGGAATGATTTTCGGCCTACTTTCACTTCCTTCTTTCTTTATCCCGTTATTTGGCTGGATTGTGGGAGTATTACTAGGTTCGGTAGCTTTGATCTTATCCCTTGCCGCGATCATGAAAGCAGGTAAAAGCGGGGCTCCAAAAACCAGTGGCGTGATAGCCCTTTTGCTTTCAGTGTTGGCAGGGGTAATGGCGGGTATTCTATACGTTCAGGCTCAAAAAAGTAACGAAGAAGATCTTAAAAAACTGGAAGATACGGTGGCCGTTGACACGTTAAGCAAAGTTATTGATAAGCTGGAGTTCCTGACCGACTCTGCCGCATCTTCACGGCCAGACAGCAGCAAATCAAACTAAATACGGTACGAATGGTCGGAGTCCGGGAAATGTGGCAGAGGGGAGATGACGGAAAATAGGACGTGTGCTTTATTTTTACTTTTATTTGTAAACCATACTATCAAAACAATAAACCATGGAAACAACCGAACAAAACATGTCATCTGCAATCATGCCCGACTCGCCGCGCCCCCAAATGCTAAAAGTAATCAGCATACTTAGCTTTGTCTGGATTGGCATCAGCGGCCTGGGATTAATTTGGAGCCTTGCGTTCAGGCCCTCGCAGGAAGAAATTTATGAAAAGACAGAAGAAATTAGGAAAATAAGCGAAGAAAGTGCCATGGAATATCAGGA
>CALMNJ010000316.1 GCA_937868675.1 uncultured Bacteroidota bacterium
TTCTTAGCCAGTTTGGATTCAAAAATCTGTTCTAAATTAATTTCCATTCTATAAATATAGTTTTTTTAGCCTTACAAAGATATTACATAGAATGCTATGCGGTGCTGTTTGCATGGTTTAAATAAAGGCAATACTTGTTGTTGTGCTGGGTTTTTCGTTTACTCAGAAATTAACATTTGTAACTCAACTGCAACAAAAACCTGGTTTTAATAAATGATAACTGGTATTGGATTTTTTACATTCACCGAATGCATCTGGCATAAAATTGCATTTGCCTGCCAGGTAAAGCGCATTTTGTTTTTGATCGCCTGAAAAGGAACTATTTTGATTTTTTTCCTTTAAAGCTATCGCGGAGGGCCAGCATTTTTATAGCCGTCACAGCGGCTTCATCTCCTTTGTTGCCGTGTTTACCGCCGGCCCTGTCAATGGCCTGCTGCTTATTATTGGGTGTGAGGACTCCAAAAATTACCGGCATGTTGTACTTCATGTTTAACTGAGTTATGCCCTGTGCAACGGCATCGCAAATAAAATCAAAATGCCTGGTTTCGCCTTGTATAACACAGCCAAGGCAAATTACCGCATCCACATTGGTAAACGCAGCCATGTACTGCGCGCCGAGGGTAAGCTCATAGCTTCCGGGTACATGACGACTAATGATGTTCTCTTTTTTAGCACCGTTTTTGAGCAGTGTTTTTACAGCCCCTTCTCTGAGCGCGTTGGTGATTTCGTGATTCCACTCGGAGGTGACAATGCCAAACCTGTATTTTTTGGCGTTGGGTACCGGGCTTCCTTCAAACGACGATAAATTTTTGTGTTTGCTGCTCATGGCCTGAAACAAAAAAGTCTGCCGCAGCAGACCTTTATTTTATTTGGTTAATGTATTAAAGATTGCCGGCTGCTTTTACTTTGGCAATGTCTTTTTCAATTTCGCGCCCTTCGGTTGTGCCGGGGTATTCCTTTTTAATACGTTCGTACAATTTCAAGGCTTCTTCAAAATTCCCCTTTAGTTCAAAAGCAAATCCGGCTTTTTTGAGGAAGTATGGTGTTGTAAACTCATTGTTATTGTGATCGGCCGCTTTAAGGTAGTATTTAACCGCTTCGTCGCCCCTGTTCAATTCCAAGTGGCAGTCGCCAATGGCACCAAGAGCAATTGGCGCGAGCATAATGTCGTTATTGTCGTATTTGCTCAGGTAATTAATGGCGTCTTCAAACTTACCGGTTCGCAGGCAGCAAATACCGGCGTAGTAATTGGCCAGATTACCTGTACGGGTAATACCATATTCTTCGGCTACCTGACTAAATCCCATCATTTGTTTTTGTCCATCGCCGGTAAAAACAGTGGCGCCACCTTTCAGGGCCAGATTAAAGCTGTCTTTTTCAAAATAATTTTCGGCCCAAAAGATTTGGTTTTGTGCTTCGGCCTCCTGCTCGGGCAGATAATAGAACTTGAAAAAACAAAAAACACCGATTACCAGCAGCAAGCCGCCGCCAACATAATTCACCAGGTTTTTATTGGTCTCATAAAAAAGCTGAATGCCTTCCAAACTCGGGTCAACAGTTTTTTTCTTGTTTTCGGCGACAGCTTCCTCCACGGTGTTTTCAGTATTTTCTACCGTGGTTTCTTCTTTAATATCAGACATTTGTACTATTAAAATTGGTCTGCGAAGATATGGTTTTTTATGTAAATACAGAATTTTGCCCCCCGTTAACCATAAAAATTAAGCGTATTTTTGTCCAAAGCCATGTATTTAAAGCAATTATCGCTCATTAACTTCAAAAATTACCCCGAATTTGAGGCCAGATTCAGCGAAAAAATCAATTGTTTTGTGGGCAATAATGGCGTGGGTAAAACCAACCTGCTGGATGCCATACACTACCTTTCGTTTTGCAAAAGCTACTTCAACGCCATTGATAGTCAAAATATTAAACACAATGAGGGCTTTTTTGTGATACAAGGGGTTTTTGAGCGTTTTGGGGAGGATATCGAAGTTTACTGCGGATTAAAACGCAATCAGAAGAAGGTTTTTAAAAAAAACAAGCGCGAGTATGAGCGCCTGAGCGAACATATCGGACAGTTTCCTCTGGTGATGATTTCGCCCAACGACTCTGAACTTATAAATGGCGTCAGCGAAATCCGCCGCCGGTTTCTTGACAGCATTATTTCGCAGTACGATAAAGTTTACCTTGATAAGCTGATCTCTTACGGTCAGGTACTAAAGCAGCGCAACGCGTTGTTGAAACACTTTCAGGAGCACCGGAGCTTTGAATCTGAAACGCTTGACGTACTGGATGAGCAACTGGTACTATACGGCCGCTCGGTTTTGCAAATACGTCATTCGTTTTTGAAGGAGTTTATTCCCCTGTTTAACCGGCACTACAGTTTTATCAGCAATAGTCAGGAAATTGTTTCGCTCGGGTATCTGGACAGTATGGATGGGCGCGACTTTAAAACAGCCCTGCTTAC
>CALMNJ010000317.1 GCA_937868675.1 uncultured Bacteroidota bacterium
TTATTTCAAAATTACTCCAAAACGCGGAGTAATCCGATGTAGAACTAGAAATTCATAATCAAAAACGAACGAAAAATGAAAAAGTACGCTGGTTATTTAGTAGTGGCTGTTTTAGGTGGATTAATTTCTCTGGGCGCATTTGCACTTATCCAGAAAAGTGGCAGTAGTTTAAAGGGAGTACCTCAGCAGTCGACACCTGTTCAATTTACAAGTCTTACAGGGATACCATCAACCAATCCTGATTTTACTGCAGCTGCAAATACATCTATACATGCCGTTGTTCATGTTAAAACCGAATATGCCCGTAAAAACAGCATGTACGACAATTTCTTTAATTTTCACGATTTCTTTGGCGATAGTCCTTATCAGCAAGGCCCGCTGCAGGGTGCAGGTTCAGGGGTAATTATTTCGCCCGACGGATATATTGTTACCAACAACCACGTTGTGCAGGATGCCACCAAAATAGAAATTGTTCTCAACGATAAACGCTCCTATGAAGGAACCGTTGTTGGTACCGATCCATCTACCGACCTTGCCGTTGTGAAAATCAAGGAAACCAACCTTCCTTTCCTGAATTACGGCAATTCCGACGATCTTCAGATTGGCGAATGGGTTCTTGCCGTGGGTAACCCGTTTAATCTTACCAGCACGGTAACTGCAGGTATTGTAAGTGCCAAAGCGCGTAATATCAATATACTAGGAACTCCCGATAATACCTCAATAGAGTCATTTATACAAACTGATGCCGCCGTAAATCGCGGTAACAGTGGAGGTGCCCTGGTAAATACACGTGGCGAACTGGTGGGTATTAATGCAGCTATTGCCAGTGGCAACGGGTTTTATGCCGGATATTCCTTCGCCATTCCTGTAAATATTGTGAAAAAAGTAGTTTCCGACCTTATTGATTTCCGCGAAGTACAACGCGCATTCCTGGGTGTGAGCATTCGTGAGATTGACAGTAAGCTGGCTGAAGAGCAGGGTATTAAAGAGCTTCGGGGTGTTTTTGTGCAGGAGGTAAATGACGGAAGTGCTGCCAAAGAAGCCGGTATTGTAAGGGGTGATGTGATTACTTCGGTAAATAAAATGACTGTGAACAGCACTTCCGAATTACTTGAGCAGGTAAGCCGTTACCGCCCGGGCGAAAAAATAGTGGTTGGTGTTAGCCGCAAAGGTACCGACAAGAATTTTAATGTTACACTGCTCAACCGTGCCGGAACCACAAGCCTGGTTAAGACCGAAGCAAAAGATATAATGCCGATGCTGGGTGCAAAAATTCAGGTTGCCCCGCAGGAAGTATTGCGCAAGCTGGGCATTGACCATGGTGTTCAGGTTACTGAACTCAGCGATGGACTGATTCGCAATGCGGGAGTACGCGAAGGATATGTAATCACTGAAATTGATAAAAAGCCGATCCGGAACCTCGACGACCTGGGCAAAATCCTGTCCAACAAAAGTGGTGGAATTTTACTCGAAGGCGTTTATCCCAATAAAGTCAGGGCCTATTATGGCTTTGGAATCAACTAATCCTGAACTGCCTGAAAATAACATACAAGGTGTGGGAATGCCTGAAAACAAACCCGGCGCTGGATTGTTAAGTTAATAAGTCAAGAGATTAGAGTTCCGGTTTCCGGAAATAACAAAATCTTCTGAACTAAGCTGCACAGGTGTGCTGTGCAGCTTAGTTGCATGTAAACGTAACAAAGTCATGAGACAATTAAAAATAACCAAATCCATAACCAACCGCGAAACAGCCTCGCTCGATAAATATCTTCAGGATATCGGGAAAGAGGCGCTGATTACGGCGGATGAAGAGGTGGAGCTGGCACGACGGATTAGGGGAGGAGACCAGAAAGCATTAGAGAAACTTTGCCTGGCCAATCTCCGCTTTGTAGTTTCGGTAGCAAAGCAATACCAGAACCAGTGGCTCAGCCTGCCCGACCTGATTAACGAAGGTAATGTAGGGTTTATTAAGGCTGCCGCCCGTTTCGACGAAACCCGTGGTTTCAAATTTATTTCGT
>CALMNJ010000318.1 GCA_937868675.1 uncultured Bacteroidota bacterium
CGCACCCGGCGACGATGGGAAGGCGTACATGGTGCAGGGCGACTACGGCAAGGTGGCCGAGATACGCTACGGTAAAGTAAAAGAAGCCGAGAACAAACTGGCCGAAATTGAGCATAAACTGGGTGAAGCCAAAGCCAGCGGCTCGCAATTGCTGAAAGAGGAAGTGGATAGTGAGGATATAGCCTCGGTAATTAGCGCCTGGACTGGCGTACCGGTAAAAAGCATGTTGCAAAGCGAAAAAGACAAACTGCTGAATCTGGAAGCCGAACTGCACAAACGGGTGGTTGGGCAACACGAGGCCATTGAAAGTATTTCGGATGCCGTGCGACGCAGCCGTGCCGGACTACAGGATGCAAAACGCCCCATCGGCTCCTTTATATTTTTGGGCACCACCGGTGTGGGTAAAACAGAGTTGGCTAAAGCCCTGGCCGATTTTTTGTTTAACAACGAAAACGCCATGACCCGTATTGATATGAGCGAATACCAGGAACGCCACGCCGTGAGCCGCCTCATTGGATCGCCTCCAGGCTACGTGGGTTATGAAGAGGGCGGGCAGCTTACCGAAGCCGTGCGTCGTAAGCCATACAGTGTAGTGTTGCTCGATGAAATTGAAAAAGCACATCCCGATGTGTTTAACATCCTGCTGCAAGTGCTTGATGACGGAAGACTTACTGATAACAAGGGCCGCACGGTGAATTTTAAAAACACCATCATTATTATGACCAGCAACATTGGTTCGCACCTCATACAGGAAAATTTTGAGAAAATGGATGAAGGCAACAAAGACGAGGTGATGGCCAAAACCAAATCGCAGGTTTACGAATTGCTTAAAAAATCAATCCGTCCCGAATTTTTGAACCGCATTGATGAGGTGATTATGTTTGAACCCCTGAGTCGCGAGCACGTGAGCGATATTGTGAAAATACAGTTTGAGCAGATAAGCCGGCAGTTGGCTGCTCAGGATGTACACATCCGCGCCACCGACGAGGCCATTGACTGGCTGGCGCAACTGGGCTATGACCCGCAGTTTGGTGCAAGGCCGGTAAAACGTGTGATGCAAAAGCAGGTGTTGAACGAACTCTCGAAACAATTGCTTTCCGGCACCATACAACGCGACAAAGAGATTATACTCGACGTGTTTGACCACAAATTTATTTTCCGGAACTAATAAGGCTTATACAACAGGCATGTAACATCCCGGTAGCCAGCAGCCAGCGCGTTGCGGCTGACCGGGATTTTTTTTTGAAACGGTTTAGCAATGATCCGCAGCATTGATAAAAACACAAATTGTGCTTTGCACAGCTTTTAATAATTTTGAGCGCTAAAAATCTGCCGATGCTGCATTCCATTCATTCCGAACAATTGCTTAAAACCGATCGCCGCAAGGTGTGGGACTTTATCAGCAGCCCGCACAATCTGGCAAAAATAACACCACCACACATGGGCTTTGAGGTGTTGGGTCAGGCACCGGAAGCAACTTACGCGGGGCAGATTATTGAATACAAAGTGAGCCCTTTGCTGGGCATAAAGTTGCACTGGGTTACCGAAATAACGCATGTGAAAGAAGGATTTTATTTTGTGGACGAACAACGTTTTGGGCCATACACATTTTGGCATCACCAGCACCTGTTGGAAGACGTACCGGGCGGTACCCTGATGAAGGATATTGTACATTACAAAGCCCCGCTGGGAGCCCTTGGCAAACTGGCCAACCGGATGTTTATTAAACGGCAACTGTCGCAGATATTTTCTTACCGGCACCAAGCAGTGGAAAAGCTTTTCAACAGCGCCGGTGTTTAATCTTCGCCAAAGCGGCCCTGAATGGTTCATTTTTTTGTTTAATTTTACATCCGAAATAGTAAACACGTGAATGCATATCAGATATCCGATCTGGAACGGCTTACGGGCATTAAAGCTCATACCATCCGTATCTGGGAACGCCGCTACGGCCTGATTGAACCTCACCGAACGGCCACCAACATTCGCTATTACGACGACGAGCAGGTAAAAAAACTGCTCAAGGTATCCACCCTGCTAAACCAGGGTGAAAAAATTTCCAGGATTTCGGAACTCAGCGAACGAGAACTGAATAACCGCATTGTGGATCTTGAAAAAGTGGCGCCCGATGATGTGATCTGCGCCGGTTTTATTAACGACCTTACCGCTTCCATGCTTACGTTTCACGAGACCGCATTCGAAAAAACATTTGCTTCGGCCGTGGTACGTTTTGGCATGCACGAGGCCATGCTCAAAGTGTTTTACCCCTTTCTTCAAAAAACCGGCCTCATGTGGTCGTCAAACGAAGCCCTGCCGGTTCAGGAGCATTTTGCGAGCGCCATTATCCGGCGTAAGCTTATTGTGGCTATTGACGGGCTACCCGCGCCATCCAGAAAAAGTAAAACCTTCTTGTTGTTTCTACCCACCGGCGAATGGCACGAAACCGGACTGCTTTTCTCCGATTATATCATCCGTTCAAGAGGATATAAAACCGTTTACCTGGGCCAGAATGTGCCGGTTTATAACTTACAGGAAGTGATCAGCAATACCAATCCAACACATCTGCTGGCCTTGTACGTGGTTCGCCAGGACCGCGATAAACTGGAGGCGGAAATACACGACATGGCCATCCGCAACAAAAAATGCCATATCCTGTTGGGCGGCAGCAGCATGCTCCTTCAAAACCTGAAGATGGCTAAAAATATGACGCTGCTTTCTTCGCCTGCTGACCTTGTAAACCTGCTCAAATAAAGGATTACAGCCCCTTAACACACCCATCCAAACACCCTGTGTTAATTTCTTTTTGGTCAATGACCTCTGAAAAAATTTTGTATAATCTTTTTTGTTTAATATTTTTGCAAATAAGTTAAACAAAATAATGTCAAAC
>CALMNJ010000319.1 GCA_937868675.1 uncultured Bacteroidota bacterium
ACGCTGGCAACTGAGCAACGCCCCTGTTTTGAGTATGGCAGCGTGCAGAGCCAGCCTTGATATTTTTGACGAGGTAAGCATGGATGCTCTCATTGAAAAAAGTAAAGAATTAACGGCGTATCTGGAGTTTGTAGTGCGTGACATAAACACACGCAAAAACAACTGTCTTCAGATTATTACCCCCGAAAAAAACCGGGGCTGTCAAATCTCGATTGTGGCAAATGGTTATGGAAAGGGGTTGTACAACGAACTAATAGAAAACGGAGTTATACCCGATTGGCGCGAGCCCAATGTGATACGTTGCGCACCTGTGCCGCTTTATAATTCGTTTGAGGATATTTATCGTTTTGGTGAGATTTTAGAGGGTTTGTTGTAGAACTCCGAAAACAGCGTGTAGTGTTTTCGGCTATACTATTGAATTCTAAAATAAGTAATGAGGTTGTTGAAAAAGTATCCTAACAAAAGAGCCCGTTATTTAACGGGCTCTTTTGTTGTTGATATAATTCGTTGTTAATCTGCTTTAGCAAGGGGGTTAGCCAAGTTGTTTGTACCCGTAATGTCCATTTTTACGCTGCCAATCAATACTTCAGCTTTGGCTCTCAGCGGAATATGGTTTGCATCATCACTAATCCAAACATTCAAATCTTCCTCCTTCTTAAACACCCTTCCTTTTTGTACAATGGGCCTGAAACGCAGGGCGCGCACTTTTCCTATATCGGTTTTTATTACCTCCCGTCCCACAAAACGGATTTTTAGGGGCCAAATCTCTTTGTCAAGAAAACAATCCATGCTGAAAATGTCGCCGGGTTTAGCATTACTCAGGTCAAGGTTACGGGCGTAGTAAAAAGCACTCACCATATCCTGAATACCAACTGGTATGTCAAACTTCTGGTTGTTTCCCACATCTACTTTTTTGGCATAGTGGTTAAACATGTAGTCCTGACTGAATTTGTATCCACCTTCATCCACACGGCGCACAAAAAGCCAGGGTACCAATGCATCTTTGTCCATGTAAGTTTCGTAACGATCCCGCACTTTAAAGAACAAGTCGGCACCGCCGGTGGTATAACCACTACTCACTATATGGTAAACTTTGCGACCATTCACGTCAATCAGATCGGGTTTAACCTCGAGTACGGCAATGCCGGCATTTACAGCGCCATAATGCAGGCGGTAGGTAAGTTTTTCACCTTCCTTAAACGCAGTGTTCGTTTTTACCGGAAGCGACTCAAGATTCGTAATGAGTGTAGCTTTATTCAGTTCCTGATCATGGCTGGTATTTACACCCGCCGAACTTAACATGAGTAAGCAGATCGCCGATCCGCCTATAAATGGTATGCTTCTGAGAGTTTTCATAACTACCCAATAGAACCCAAAATATGTGCCAAATGGTACGTTTGTGATCTATTAAAATTTGTTAACTAAAGATAGTATATATTCCCGCTTCATTTTCAAGGCCTTAGCAAGTTCAGTGTTTTTAAGAAACCTGGCCAAACCCAACGCTTTTAGCAAAAAGGGGTGGTACCACAGGGAAAAAACACCACCGAATATTAGCAGGTTGCACAAAATGAGTGGAGGAAATACGGATTGGGAAAAGGAATAGGAGATAAAAAACCACAAGAGGTAGTTTATTAGCATAAAAACCATAGCAAGCGCTATGGCAAACGAAGAATAGAACTCGGGTTTGTTGTTAATTTTTCGCGCAAAATGATCGGTAAGTATCATAGGGAGCAGGTTACCAAGCAACCCAAAGGCGTATAGCGGTAATCCGGCCAGTAAAATTGCGCCCCGAAATAAAAGCATGGGATAATTCACCCATTTGTTTTGCAAAGGATTAACCAACCAATCGCGTAGGCCGTGTTTATTGAGCAGATCAAAATATTCGCCAGCAGTTGTCTTAAACTCGCTGAGGGCAGGATTTTGATTTTTTGCAGCTTGATTAACACGACTTGTTATTTCTTTAAGTACCAGCAATTGATGGCTTAGATCACTGTAATTAAGCCCTTTTTGTTTTATGAGGTCTTTTTTCAGCAGCTTTTCGAGCATGTAAACCGCCTCATCATTGGCCGGGTCATCAATGTGCGTGATAAGCCCTTTCATCTGGGAGGCCAGTTCCTCCAGAAATTTATTATAGGTTCGTGCCGGGTTTTGCTGGTATTCTTTGATATAATCTCTCACATAGATGGGCTCCCCTACATTATATAAAATGTTGCTCCTGAATTTATCGGGTTTGCTGTAATTAACTCCAACTGGCACAACAGTGAGTTTATCATGCCCCAAAAAATCGTAGGCGCCAAACACCATCCGCGCCACCCCTTTTTTTAATGGACGTAGCCGTCGCTCCTGAACACACAGACCTTCGGCAAAAATGATTACTTTATGATTGTGTTTCAGAAAAGCATTTACCCTACG
>CALMNJ010000320.1 GCA_937868675.1 uncultured Bacteroidota bacterium
AACAATGTTTTTAAAATCTTTGGCAATACGTACCTGAGTTTCCCAGGTAACGTTGCTGCCGGTGCGACCCGGAACATTGTAAAGGATAATGTCTTTTTTTGTGGCTTTTGAAACCGCCTTATAATGCTGATAATAGCCTTCCTGATTTGGCTTATTGTAATAAGGCGCCACCGAAAGTATGGGCCCAAACGGCTTCAGATCGGTTTTGTGAATGGTGTCAATTACTTCCCGGGTGTTGTTTCCGCCAATACCAAGCACCAGCGGAAGCTTGTTTCCGTTGGCTTTTATTACGGTTTCCATCACCAGTTTCTTTTCATCTTTGGTAAGTGTAACACTTTCGCCGGTAGTTCCCAGCACAACGATGTAGTCAACTTTGCCATGATGAAGATGTTTGATCAGGTTCGACAAGGCTTTGGTATCTACGTGCCCTTTTTTATCGAATGGTGTCACAATGGCAACACCTGTTCCGGTTAAATGTTTATTACTCATATCAGTTAAAGTTAGTCAATATTGTTTAAAGGGAAGGTTATTCTATGACGTCAAAACGGTAATATTTTTACAGCATGTGTTTATTTAAGATTAAAGTATTCCGTAGCCATTAGAGCAATTTCGTTGCCGTAAGCCAGACTTGCAGTGGCTGCCGGGCTGGGGCTGTTAATAACGTGCATGGCGTTGCCGTGTTTTTCTATTTTAAAATCATCGAGCATTTCGCCATCGGGCCCCAAAGCCATGGCCCGTATGCCACAGCGGGCTGCAACAATATCGTCCATTTGCAGGGTAGGGATTAGCTTTCGCAGGCGCTTCAGGAAATATGTTTTGCTAAAGGCCCCGCGGTATTCATCGAGCCCAAATCGCCAGTGTTTGGCAAAAAACCTCCAGGTGCCTCCGTAACCAAATGCGTCGGCGGTATCTTTCATGCTAAAGGCCGTTTTACTGTAGCCTTCACGGTCAAACACAAACACGGCATTGGGTCCGCACTCCACACCTCCTTTAATCATGCGTGTAAAATGCACGCCAAGGAACGGGAATTTCGGATTCGGTACCGGATAAATGAGGTTCTTCACCTTGCTAATGCCTTTATCGGTAAGGTCGTAATAGTCTCCCCTGAAACCAACAATAGCCGAATCGGTTTTAGCGCCTTCTTTTTTTGTGACGCGGTCGGCCTGAAGGCCTGAAGTGCTTATAACGTAGTTACCCGTGTAGCGCGAGGTTTCGGTGATGACCACGGTGTTATCGCCCTCTTTTAAAAAGCCAGTAACTTTTTGCGATGTTTTTACCGCACTTCCATTGCCGCTGGCGTTAATCAGTTCCTGATATTTTCGGGCCACGTCGGCATAATCAATTATACCGGTGCAACCAACCCAGATGCCGGCAATGCCTTCGCAATAGGGTTCAATTTCTCTGATGCGTTTGGCATTAATCATTTCAATGTCTTCTACACCGTTGGCAATACCATTGTTGTAAACTTTGTTCATGTGGGCCAGTTCGCTTTCGTGCGTAGCCACTATAATTTTGCCGCAGATGTCGTGGGCTATTTTATGTTCTTTGGCAAAGGCAACCAGTTCGCGGCGTCCTGCCACACAATTGCGTGCCTTGTAAGACCCCGGTTTGTAGTAAATGCCACTATGGATTACACCACTGTTATGGCCGGTTTGATGTGCCGCCACTTCTTTTTCTTTTTCGAGTACCAGTATTTTTTTATTGGGATGTTGCTGGGTGAGCTTAAACGCAGTTGCCAAACCTACAATACCACCTCCAACAATAATAACGTCGAATTTGTTTTCCATATTGATTTTGTAAAATTAAGAATTAAAGCAGGATAGTATTAATTTTGAGACCGGTTAAAATATTAGCCGTTTGTGTTATGAAAATAATCTGTATTGGTCGAAATTATGCTGATCATGCCAAGGAAATGAAATCGGAAATACCTTCAGAACCGGTTTTTTTTATGAAGCCAGACACCGCTTTGCTAAAGGAAAGGGATTTCTATCTCCCCGACTTTAGCAGTGACATTCATCACGAAATAGAGCTTGTTGTAAAAATAAGCAAGGCAGGAAAATACATAGAGGAACAGTTCGCGCATAAATATTACGATGAAATAGGTTTGGGTATTGATTTTACTGCACGCGACATACAGGCTCAGTGCAAGGCCAAAGGTTTGCCCTGGGAAAAGGCCAAGGCGTTTGACCACAGCGCACCGCTTGGACTTTTTGTAAAGAAGGAGACTCTGGATATTAAAAATATTCCTTTTGAATTACGGATAAACGGCGAAAGCCGGCAAACTGGTAATTCGAAAAACATGCTTTTTGATTTCGATAAAATTATCAGTTATGTGTCGCGTTTTGTTTCGCTTCGTGTTGGCGATTTAATATACACTGGCACACCCGAAGGGGTTGGCCCGGTAAAAATTGGCGATAAAATGGAAGGCTATCTTGGTGGAAACCTGTTCCTGAAAGTGGATGTAAAATAGAATTTTACTTCAGCAACACATAAACCAATGCCGGACCAATAAACAGCATCAGGTAAAACAAGAACATAATAATTTTGCCCACCGCACTCATGTCGAGCCGCAGATTTGTTTGCAAAACGGCGCTCACGTGATTCATCACAGCGGGTTCAATGGCTGAATACTGATACTGACCAGGTGTGATTCCTGCATACTTTTTTGGGAAAGCCAGTAATAAACAATCTCTGATTAGCCAATAATTTCGGTCAGGTAGCAGTGCATAATCCGTGTGGTACTCAATGTTTTCCTGCTTCAGGTATTCACGAATTTTATTATTTCGAAACTCATTGTACAGTTCAAGGGCGATAAATACGGGAATTACCAGCAAAAACGGGCTTGAGTTTGAAAAAAACAAACCAATCAACGCCAAAATCGAAATAATGCCAAACACCATGCGCGCAACAAAGCTGTTTCTGAAAAACAAAGTTTCAATAAGCCTCCCGCCATCAAGCGGGTAAAAAGGCAAACAGTTGAGAAGGTTAATAAAAAGAAAGGTTTCGTAAAGCATTTTTAAGGTTTCGTTATGAAGGTCTTTGTTCATCCAAAACAAAATGCACCCGATTACGATGCCCGGCACGGGCCCGCCAAGTATTATGAAACTGAGTTGCCATTGCGAAACATGTTGTTTTTTTCCGGATGTAAATGCACCGAGCAGGGGAACGATGAATATTTTGACGTTGTTGTAATTAAAAAGTTTCATAAGCAGAAAGTGCCCCATTTCGTGAATAATGAGCACGAGCAGCAGTGTAGCAATATAGGTTACATCCTGAATGAAAAGGAAATAAAACAGTAATCCGTAAGTAATAAGGCTGACAAGCGAGCGCCTGAGCGCATTATCACGGCGTTCAATTTGTTCCGGCTTTGGAGGGTAAACAAATCCGGATGGCTGTGCGTTGTTTTCTGGTTCGGTGTTTGGTTCTTCGCTCATACTTCGGCTGTTTTTGGTTTTCGATATAATTGAAAAAGCAGGTACACGGTACTGCCAAACAGAAAAAAAGCTCCGGTTTGATGCAACGCGCCGATAAGCACCGGCACTTGATACAGGAGTGTAAGCACACCAAGGATAAACTGAATGGTAACACCGTAAATGAGCAGGGTGATGCCTACGTTCTGCGACCGGCTTAACTGCAGTTTGTTGGAGCGGTACCACAGCATGCACAGCACAATTACAACGCACAAAGCCAGGGTTCGGTGCATAAACTGGATACCGCTTGCATTTTCAAGAATGTTTGCCATAAAACCATCCTTCATGTACACCTGCTCTGGCATCCAGTCATCGCCCATTTTTGGCCAGGTATTAAAAATATGTCCTGGCCTTATGTGGGTGGCGTTGCCTTCAACATATCCGGCCGTAAATGCACCGTAAACTATTTGTATGATTAATACCACAAAAAACACAATCGCAAGTCCGCGCAGTTTGCGGCCCTCATTTAAAGTATCACCGTTGTGTTTGTAGATAAGGCGCAGGGTAAACCAAAACGTGAATGCAAACAGACTGAATGCACTCATGAGATGGGTAGCCAGCCTGTAATGGCTTACCGCGGGTTTTTGGTGCAGACCGCTGGCCACCATCCACCAGCCTATTAAGCCCTGCAAAGCGCCCAGACAGAATAATAAGATAAGGCCGGCCCACATGTCTTTGGTTATTTTTTTACGGATGAGGAAATAAATAAATCCGATTACAAAAACATATCCCAGCAGGCGCCCCGTCAGGCGATGAATGTATTCCCACATAAAAATGGGTTTAAATTCGTCAATCGTCATGCTGTAATTTACCTTTTCAAACTCCGGGCTTTGTTTGTACTTATCAAATCGCTCGGTCCACTGGCTTTCAGTGAGTGGCGGAACAGACCCCATAACGCTCCAGTCGGTAATTGAAAGACCCGAATGGGTTAGTCTTGTAAGCCCTCCGATTACAACCATCACGTATATAATCAGGCAGCCCGACAGTAACCAGTAAATGACCTGTTTGTGTGGCGAAATAGAGATTCTGTTCATTTAAAATGATGCAAATTTAATTTGAAA
>CALMNJ010000321.1 GCA_937868675.1 uncultured Bacteroidota bacterium
CACAGGTAATAGATGTGAACATGGATGAGGGCATGCTGGATAGCGAAGCCGCTATGACCAAATTTTTGAACCTGGTGGCTGCCGAGCCCGACATTGCGCGTGTGCCGGTGATGATTGACTCGAGCAAATGGACCGTGATTGAGGCCGGCCTTAAATGTGTGCAGGGCAAAGCCATTGTGAACTCCATTTCGCTGAAAGAAGGCGAGGAAAAATTTATAGAGCAGGCACACAAAATAAAACAATATGGCGCAGCAGTAATTGTGATGGCTTTTGACGAAGTGGGCCAGGCCGATACGCTGCAACGCCGCATTGATATTTGCAAACGGGCCTACGACATACTGGTGAACACCGTGCATTTTGCTCCGCAGGACATTATTTTTGATCCCAACATTTTTCCGGTGGCTACCGGCATGGAGGAGCACCGCAAAAACGCCCTCGACTTTTTTAACGCGACTAAATGGATAAAGGAAAACCTGCCGCACGCCAAAGTGAGTGGTGGTGTGAGCAACGTGTCGTTTTCGTTCAGAGGCAACGATCATGTGCGTGAAGCCATACACTCGGCATTTTTGTATCACGGGGTGAAGCACGGCATGGACATGGGGATTGTGAACCCGGCGCAGCTGGTGGTGTACGACGATATTGAGAAAGAACTGCTCAATCTGGTAGAGGATGTGTTGCTCGACCGCCGCGACGATGCCACAGAGCGATTAATTGCCCATGCTGAAAAACTGAAAGGCGTGAGCAAAGAGAAAAGTACCAAAGACGAAGAGTGGCGAAAACTGCCCGTGAACGAGCGCCTGAGTCATTCGTTGGTAAAAGGCATCGCCGATTACATTGACGAAGACATGGAGGAATGCCGCAAAAACTACCCCCGTGCCCTGGAAGTAATTGAAGGTCCGCTGATGGCGGGCATGAATGTGGTGGGCGATTTGTTTGGCGCCGGAAAAATGTTTTTACCGCAGGTGGTAAAGAGTGCCCGGGTGATGAAAAAGGCTGTGGCGTATTTGCTGCCCTTTATGGAGGAAGAAAAGAAACGGAGCGGGGCCACCGCTCAAAGCAATGGTAAAATTTTAATGGCGACGGTTAAAGGCGATGTTCACGACATTGGCAAAAACATAGTGGGCGTGGTGCTGGCCTGTAACAATTACGAGATTATTGACCTGGGAGTAATGGTAAGCTGCGATAAAATATTGGAAGAGGCGAAGAAGCACGATGTGGATGTGATCGGATTAAGCGGCCTGATAACCCCTTCGCTTGACGAAATGGTGCATGTGGCCAAAGAAATGGAACGCCTTGGCTTTAAAACACCACTGCTCATTGGCGGCGCTACCACTTCAAAAGTGCACACGGCGGTAAAAATTGCACCGCACTATTCGGGGCCGGTGGTGCATGTAAACGATGCCAGCAAATCGGTGCCGGTAGCCAGCAGCCTTATTTCGAAAGAGCTGCGCGGCGCGTTTATGGACGAGGTGAACCGTGATTACGGGCGTGTGCGCGAGCAGAATAAAAACGCCCAGTCGCAAAACAAATTTATTTCGATTCAGGAGGCGCGGCAAAATAAATTTAAGATTGACTGGAGCAAAGAAGAAATGGTGAAACCTGCTTTTATTGGCAACAAAGTGTTTGAAGATTACAGCCTTGCCCAAATTGCGGAGTATATTGACTGGACGCCGTTTTTCCACAGTTGGGAAATGAAAGGATCGTATCCGAAAATACTGGACGATGCGACGCGCGGAGCAGAAGCAAAAAAACTTTTTGCGGATGCACAGGCCATGTTGCAAAAGATAATTTCTGAAAAATGGCTTAAAGCAAGCGCGGTGATTGGCATCTACCCTGCGGCCAGCGTGAACGACGACGACATTGAGGTGGTTTACGAAAATGGTAAAACCAATACTTACACCTTTCACTCCATAAGGCAGCAAACCAAAAAGCCGGCAGGGCAGTATAATATTGCTTTGGCCGATTTTGTAAAACCAAAATCGCACGGAACCACTGATTATATTGGCGCCTTTGCCCTTACCACCGGTTTGGGGATTGATGCGCATGTGGCCCGCTTTGAAAAAGACCACGACGATTACAGCGCCATAATGCTGAAGGCCCTTGCTGATCGCCTTGCCGAAGCTTTTGCCGAATTAATGCACAAAAAAGTGCGCACGGAATACTGGGGTTATGCGCGTAATGAAAACTTCACAAACGAGCAGTTGATCCGTGAAGAATACGCAGGCATCCGCCCAGCACCGGGCTACCCGGCGCAGCCGGACCATACGGAAAAACAAACCATCTGGAAAATACTGGATGTGGAAAAAAATACGGGTATAAAACTAACCGAGAGCCTGGCCATGGTGCCCACGGCAGCGGTGAGCGGCCTGTATATCGGAAACGCTCGGGCGCAGTATTTTGGGGTGGGAAAAATAACCAAAGAACAGGTAGAAGATTATGCGCG
>CALMNJ010000322.1 GCA_937868675.1 uncultured Bacteroidota bacterium
CGCCTTTGCTCTATAGTATTGACGGTGAATGGGGGCTGGCAATGCGCCTCGACAGCACCACCCGATACCCCAAGCAAATGACACTGGGCGCTATTCAAAACGACTCCCTAATTTATTTCATGGGTCAGCAAATTGCCCGCGAATGCAAACGCATCGGGCTGCATGTAAATTTTGCGCCCGTGGCTGATGTAAACAACAACCCGTTAAATCCTGTTATCGGCATGCGCAGCTTTGGAGAAGACAAAACGAAAGTGGCGCAAAAAGCATACATGTACATGCAGGGAATGCAGAGCGAAGGGGTGATGGCCAACGGCAAACACTTTCCTGGCCATGGTGATACGGATAGCGACTCCCATCTTACCATGCCTCAGATAACGCACGATCGCCAGCGTCTCGACACGCTTGAGCTGTTTCCCTTCCGTTACCTGTTTGATCGCGGATTGGGAAGTATTATGGTAGCGCACCTTAGCATTCCGAGCCTTGACACCACACGGAATGTACCATCCACATTATCGCCTAAAATAGTAACCCAGTTGCTGCGTGAACAACTCCAATACAAGGGACTTGTGTTTACTGATGCCCTTAACATGAAGGGCGTTGCGGCCTACTTTAAACCGGGTGAAATGGAATTAAAGGCATTGCAGGCCGGAAACGACGTTTTGCTGTTTAGCGAAAATGTTCCCAAAGCCATGGCCACAATCAAGACCGCTATTGATTCAGGATTGATAAAACAGGAAGATATTGATCTGCATTGCAAAAAAGTGCTGATGGCAAAATACTGGTGCGGTCTCAACAAAAAACCCGAAGTTGTAACGAGGCAAATTACCAAAGAACTAAATACCAGCGAAGGCGCCGAACTTAACGACAAACTGGCCGAAGCCGCCGTTACCCTGCTGAAAAACGAAAACAATTTTTTACCCCTGAAAAGGCCAGACAGCATGAGGGTTGTAGAGCTGTCGCTTGGTATTGAAGACGCAAATACCCTTTACAACACACTTAGTAATTATGGGTATGTAGAACACGTAGGGCTTACTCATGATGCAAAGGCTGAAGACGTTGCCGCTGCTTTCGAAAAAATACAAAAGGCCGATGTGGTAATTATGCAACTCAACAAAACCGGCCTGAAGCCTGAGAACAACTTCGGCCTCAGCGCACAATCAATAAAATTAATGGACTCGGTGGCGCGACTTAAGCCTAGTGTACTGGTAATGCTCAATAATCCCTACGTTCTGAACAAAATAACAGCGCCAGAAAATTGCAAAGCCGTCATCATGGCATACGAGTATCTGCCCTCCATGCTCAAAGCCAGCGCCAATGTGATCCTTGGCATAAATGCACCAAAAGGCAAGCTTCCGGTAACCACAAACAGGTACAAATACGGCTGCGGGCTAAGCTTTACTCCCATTGCACAGAATAAAGCACTGACGATGAGCGGGGGCTTTCAAAAAAAAAAATTCGGCGCCGTTGACAGCATCGCGCTGCAGGGTATTTCGGAAAAGGCATACCCGGGCTGCCAGATAGTCGCCATTTATAAGGGAGAAATTGTTTACCAGAAATCATTTGGCAATTACACTTACAATAAGGAATCAAAGGCCGTTGATAATGGCACGCTTTACGATCTGGCCAGCGTAACCAAAATTGCATCAAGCGCTCTGGCACTGATGAAACTGGCATCAGAAAAAAAATTAGATAAAAAAAAAAACCTGGGCCAGTATTTACCAGGACTTGAAGGTACTAACAAACAAAACCTTTTAATTGAAGATGTGCTTACGCATCAGGCCGGCCTTCAGGCATGGATTCCCTTTTATCAGAGCACATTCGATAAAAAGGGAAAGTACAAACCTGGTTATTATTCAACGAAAAAAGAAGGTGATTTTACAATTCCCGTAGCCAACGATTTTTACGCTTTGAAAAGTTTCCCCGACAGCATTTACAGGAAAATAAATGCGTCAAAACTCGAAAAGCCCGGTAAGTATCTTTACAGTGACCTCGGTTATTATTACCTGCAAAAAATAATTGAACAGCAAAGTGGGAAGCCTCAGGATGAATACGTGAGCGAAATTTATAGCAAAGCAGGCATCACTCTCACCTATAAGCCCTTAAATTATTTTTCAAAACTTCAGGTTGCGCCCACCGAGGTGGATACAAAATTCCGCAAACAAACCTTACAAGGTTTTGTGCACGACCCCGGAGCGGCCATGCTGGGTGGAGTGGCAGGTCATGCCGGTTTATTTGGAAACGCAACCGAACTCGCCAAAATCATGGAACTCTACATGAATAAAGGCGAACTCAATGGCATCAGACTTCTTGACAGCAATGTGGTAAACGATTTTACATCCTGCCATTTTTGTCCTAAAAACCGCCGGGGGCTGTGTTTTGAAAAACCCGAAATGGATCCCAAAAAAGAAAGCCCGGTAACACAGGAGTGCAGCGCCGAAAGCTTTGGTCACAGCGGCTTCACCGGCACTTTTGCCTGGGCCGATCCTAAAAACCAGTTGGTGGTAGTTTTTTTAAGCAACCGCGTTTA
>CALMNJ010000323.1 GCA_937868675.1 uncultured Bacteroidota bacterium
AGGATACTGAAAACCAACCCCAGGGATAGAAGGTGCATTATTAAAACAATCAACTGAATAGATAAAACCACCAAATATTGTTGTATCCCAACCAATACAATTCCAACCCTTAGCCTTGTTAAGTTCGTTTAGTCCACTGCAACTCCATTTATCCTCAAAACCACCATTTAAAACATAATTAGCAATTTGTGAATGAATAGTTATTGATATAAAAAAAGCACAAAGCGCCAGAAAGCGCCTTATGCTTTTAAAACCTGATAGATTACTTATTTGATATAATGAGTTTTTTAACAAGCTTTTCTCCTTTTGCGTTTACTAAAGTTACAAAATAAACGATTCTAAAAAAGTAGTATTCGGGTTTCAATGTCATTCCCTCATTGTATAGGTAATGCCTGAAAGTCATTTTTCATTAACACAATCATTATGGTATTTATTAATGTAAACTGCGCCGGCCAGGCCAGAGCGTGGGGAGCCCGGAGCAGCCCGCCCGGAGGAGGCACCCAAAAAGTGAATTTCAAACACAACCTGGTCATTGTATTTACCTGGAGCAGCACCAACAGTCTATACGGGCCCAATTCAGCAAATCAGCAACCCAAAATTTTAGTATTTTTAAGTGTCCGAATATCTCCGGCACCTTTTTAATTGCGGTTAGCTTTGTTTATCATAGTATGCGTATTGTTGCCCGTGTTTGTGCCGGCTAAATCAGGCAACTCACAACTCAACGTTTCGTTATACTATGGCCGAAGCGCAAGGGCCGGTAATGCCCTTTACAATAGCTTTGATCTGATGCTTGAAAAATACCATAGCACCTGCACCAAACGAACGTTTTCGGCTTATGGCCTGAGGTATGATGATTTTGGAGATAAGGGCTATGCCCTTAGCGTTAAATACCTCCGGCCCCTTAGTTTGGATTGGGCTACGGTGCTTATACCGTTTGCGGCCCTATCGCCGGGTATTAACAAACTGCCAGCCGGCAACCGGCTTTTTATTAAACCTGAAGTGGGTTTAAGGCTTAGCACACCTAAGCTTTGGCGGGAGCAATGGATTAACCTTTGCCTGGTGGCCTCGTATGGCTACAACATACCGTTGATGCACAGCGACCACACCGCGCCCGGCCGCCACGATGTTTCGTTGCGTATTGGCATCGCATTTAATACCTTGTGGATGTATCGTAAACTGTACCTCAAAAAACACCCGCTGCCACCTCAAACCCAAAGTTAATTACAAACGCCGGTTTGGAATAACCAAAACACCCCGCATAAAATTGCTTTGGCACTTTGCCGGCACAACATTACTTGCTAAATTTAAGAGTGCCTATTAAACGCCTTGTCCTGTTTGTTGTGTGTATGCTTGCAGTTACCTGTGTGGCGCAACATGCCCCAAGCCCTGGCGGCGGCGCACAACTAAGCCGTACCGAACAAAAGGGGTTTGCAGCAAAACAGCAGCAACAACAGGGCGCTGCCAATACTTACAACAGTGTTTACGCCCGCTGCAGCTGGACCATTAACCCCGCCATTAAATACGTACGGGGTGCGGTGATGCACTGCTTTATTCCCACCACGCAGGGGTTTAATGTGATGCAGTTCGATCTGAGCGATTCGCTGAAGGTGGATTCGGTTTTGTATCATGGCAGCAAAACATCTTACAGCCGTTCGGCGCCGGGTATTTTGCAGATCCATTTTTCCTCTGCGCTGGCTCAGAATCTGGCCGATACCATCACGATTTTTTATCAGGGGCAGCCAGCCGGCAACCGTTCGTTTAAACAGGCCGTGCATGCGGGGTCACCGATTATTTCCACACTTTCGGAACCGTTTGGAGCCAGGGACTGGTGGCCCTGCAAACAGGAACTGAGCGATAAAATTGATTCGCTGGATGTGTTTGTGCTTTCGCCCTCATCCTACACCGCGGCTTCCAACGGGGTTTTGGTTTCGGCGGTGGTGACGGGAAGCAACACGGTGTACCACTGGAAAAGCCGCTACCCCATGGCCGCTTACCTGGTGGCCATTGCCGTTACCAATTACAAAGTGTATAACCACGTGATGAGTTTGCCCAGCGGTAGTTTTGCCCTGCAGGATTTTGTGTTTGCCGAGGAATACGATTCGCTTAACTGGGGCGCCGCGCCCATAAAAGATTTTTTGCGCCTTTACGACAGTGTGTTTGTGCCTTACCCTTTTGCCCGCGAAAAATACGGGCACGCGCAGTTTGTGGAAGGCGGCGGCATGGAGCA
>CALMNJ010000324.1 GCA_937868675.1 uncultured Bacteroidota bacterium
AAAGGAAAAAATAACCGCAGCCCCTGTTGTTCAAATCAATGCCTGTGATACCATTACCTATGTAAAACACATAAAACCCATTATAGACAGCAAATGCATAAGCTGCCACGCGCAATCCACGACGGGGCCCGATTTCAGGACCTATTCGGCTGTAAAATCGCGCGCAGTAAGTGGGGCACTTAAACTCAGAGCGATTGACCCACCGGAAGGAAGCGGTTCACTGATGCCACAGGGAGGTCCTAAACTGGCAGCAGCCCAGCTGCAACTTATACAATGCTGGATAAACAACGGCCAGATAGAGCAATAATCTGATACTATTTCAAAATTTATGCATAAAAAACACATTGCCGCAATTTCATTTATTTTCCTGGCCACAACGGCCACCTTTATTTCATGCGACAAAAAAGTGGGTAAAGTACCCGAAAAAAAAGTGGTGGTAGTAACACCCAGTACATGCGACAGTTCTACATTTAGTCAAAAAATATCACCCATTATCAGCAACAGCTGTACCACCAGCGGATGCCATGATTCAGGCTCGGGCAACGGCGATTTCACAAGCTATTCGGGCCTAAAGGTAAAGGTGGATAATGGTTCGCTTAAAACAAGGGTTTTCGATACCCCGGATAATCCTATGCCCCCAACCGGTAATGGTGTATTAAGCAATCAGCAACTCACTTACATTAAATGCTGGCTCGACAACGGCGCCAAGAACAATTAATTTATTACATCCGGATCTGGTTATTGTTTATTGAACACACAAGGCGGGTCACCTTGTCATTTTGTCACCCTTTTTAATTGGTATTATTTTTGATTTTAGTGTGTGAAATATGAACAACCTATGAGTACAACTGCCACCGGAAAAATTAATGTTCAAACCGAGAACATTTTCCCCATCATTAAAAAATTTCTTTACAGCGACAACGAAATTTTTCTGCGCGAACTGGTTAGCAATGCCGTTGACGCCACCCAAAAGCTGAAAGCCCTTAACAGTATTGGCGAGGCCAAAGGCGACCTGGGCGATATACGCATTGAAGTGGAAGTTGACAAGGGCTCAAAAACCATTACCATTAAAGATAAAGGTATTGGCATGACCGCCGAAGAGATCGAAAAGTACATTACCCAGATTGCATTCAGCGGTGCCGAAGAGTTCGTGAACAAGTACAAGGATAAAGTTGACAAAAATGTAGTAATCGGACATTTTGGCCTCGGATTTTATTCGGCTTTTATGGTGGCCAAAAAAGTGGAAATTTTCTCTCTTTCGTATAAAAATGGTGCCAAAGGCGTACGCTGGGAGTGCGATGGCAGCCCTGAATATACGATCGAGGAAATAAGCAACCGTACTCAGCGAGGCACCAACATTGTGCTGCACATTACCGACGATTGTGAAGAGTACCTCGATACGCACAAAATTGAAGGTCTGCTGAAAAAATACTGCAAGTTTTTACCCGTAGAAATAAAATTCGGCACCAAAAAAGATTGGGTTGACAAAGGCGAAAAAGACGATAAAGGCGAAACTAAAATGACCGAGGTGGAGGTTGACAACATCATCAACAATCCTAACCCGGCATGGACAAAAAAGCCGAGCGATCTGAAAGACGAAGATTATGGCGGCTTTTACCGCGAGCTGTACCCTATGCAGTTTGAACAACCGCTTTTCCATATCCATTTGAATGTGGATTATCCTTTTAATCTTACCGGTATTCTTTACTTCCCAAAGCTGAGCAACAAACTTGAAATGCCCAAAGACCGCATACAGCTTTACTGTAATCAGGTATTTGTAACCGACAATGTCGAAAATATTGTTCCCGACTTCCTGACCTTATTACGTGGGGTTATTGACAGTCCGGATATTCCGCTTAATGTGAGCCGCAGCTACCTGCAAGCCGACGGAAATGTGAAAAAAATCGCTTCGCACATTACCAAAAAGGTGGCCGATAAACTGGAAGAAATTTCGAAAAAAGACCGGGCCGAATTTGAAAAAAAATGGGACGACATTAAAATATTTGTGCAATACGGCATGTTGAGCGATGAGAAGTTTTACGAAAAAGCCGTAAAATTTGCCCTGCTCAAAAACACGGATGGAAAATACTTTAGTTTTGAAGAGTTTGAAAACCATGTTAAACCACTGCAAACCGATAAGGATAAAAAACTGGTTTACCTCTATGCCACTAATGCAGAAGAACAACACGCTTACATTGATGCTGCCAAAAGCCGCGGTTACGAAGTGCTGTTGATGGATACCGTTATTGACCCGCACTATATAAACAGCCTGGAAGCCAAACTAAAAGACACCAGTTTTGTTCGCGTGGATTCGGATACCGTGGATAAACTGATAAAGAAAGACGAAAATAGCATCAGTAAGCTAAGCGAGGAGCAACAAAAAGAACTGCAACCTGTTATTGAAGGCGCGGTTAACAAAGATCAGTTTACCGTGGTATTTGAGAACCTGAGCGAAACCGATGCTCCTATGCTTATAACACGGCCTGAATTTATGCGTCGCATGAAAGATATGAACCAGCTTGGCGGCGGCGGCATGGGGTGGTATGGCAACATGCCTGATATGTATAATCTGGTGGTAAACAGCAATCATCCGCTTATTTCAAAAATTCTGGCCGAAACCGATAAGGACAAACAAAGCCAATTAGCCAGCCAAACGGCCGATCTGGCTTTGCTTTCACAAGGCCTGTTGAAAGGCGAAAAACTTACCGGCTTTATAAAACGCAGTGTAGAAATGATTGGTTAAAGATATAACTGCAATATTGAACCGGCGGCACCATTGGGTACGCCGGTTTTTTAGTTAAGTATACTTCTGAACGTGAGGTTAATACGCGGCATAACCTGCATTTTTGTTTTAGGCACGCTGTGTTCCCAATAATCCTGACAATCGCCCGCCATTACAATAATACTGCCTGCGGCAGGTTCTACATCAATACGCTCCTTTTTTTGAAGATACGTGCGGAGTTGAAATTTTCTTGGAGCCCCAAAACTAACCGAGGCAATGAGCGGTTGAAGCCCCAGTTCCTTCTCATTATCGCGATGCCAGCCCATGCTGTCGTTTCCATCGCGATACAGATTCAGAAGCACGCTGTTAAATTTCTCGCCAAGCTTTTCCTCCACCCTGCCCTTTATCTGTAACAGGCTACTGGTCCACGCAAGCCCCTGCATGGTGAGGCCAGAATAAGAATACGAAACCCCTTCGCTGGCATACCATGCGGTGAGGCGAGGCTGCATAACCTTGCGTCCGAATAATTTTATGGGCTCTTGCCGCCACGGTGTTTCTTTGATCAAAGTATTAAACAGGCTGCTGCATTCAGAACTTGTGAAAACACCTTCGAGATAATAAAGCGTTCCGTGGTGGGGTAACAGATTATGGGCTGTTTTTAATAATTTCATGCCCTGCTTTTTCAGGACATCTTTTCGGTCCAGTCGCCGTGCTGCTTAATAAGGTCAATAAGCTCATCAACGGCGGTTTCGCTTGTAACATTTTTCTTTACCACTTCCCTGCCCTTGTAAAGGCTTATTTTGTCAGGACCGGTGCCCACGTAACCGTAATCGGCATCGGCCATTTCGCCCGGACCATTTACAATGCAGCCCATGATGCCAATTTTTATGCCTTTAAGATGGTCGGTACGCTCGCGTATTTTTTGGGTGGTTTCCTGCAAATCGAAAAGGGTGCGGCCACAGCTTGGGCAGGATATGTATTCGGTTTTGCTGATGCGCATGCGGGTGGCCTGCAAAATGCCAAAGGCAGTTGAATTGCAAACGCGGGTACTTACACAATCTTTTTGTTTTATCCAGATGCCATCGCCCATGCCATCAATAAATAAGCCACCTATATCGGTGCTGCTGTATAACTGAAACTGTGACTCGCTGAGCGCTTTATAATTACATTTAATAATAACCGGCGCTTTGCAGTTGTGTTGTTGCAGTTCTAAGGCCATGCGGCGCAGGTCGGGCATGGTGTGGGCATTAAATGAATCCAGTACCAGACAAAGTGCGGTTTCCTGTTTCACCCTGTTTATAAAATCGGTGGTCAGCACTTCGGTTGTTACTGCTACAAAATTGAGTTCACTGCTGCGATGATGTGAGCGAAAAAACTCCTCGCCGCAAAAAAGCGGATAAAACCTTGGTTTGTTTGCGTTTTTTTTCCAGGTTTCTGAATTCACTATAAACCCAAGAGTACCCGGAATTTCAAAATCAATATGGTGGTCGCCTGCATAAATATAATCCACCGCCATGTCGCTCAGGTTCCATTTATCCATGGGTACCGAGTAGTTATAACCAACACCTGACAAGGATGCGGCGGTTATGGATTCTTTCATGCTGTAATCGGCCACCACACGGGGCACATGGTGTCCGCCAAGGTTTATCACCTCGCGTGTTTCAAAACGTTTGTGATCGTAAGGATCGTATGGCAGCTCAACGTCCATTTCTTTTATGGCCACATGTCCCTGGCGTTTGCTATACCGTTCGGCCAGCATTTTGGCAACAGGTATTTCAAACTCTGGTTCTTCGGTGAGAGATACACGTATGGTATCGCCCAGTCCGTCTTCAAGCAAAGTACCAATTCCCACGGCAGACTTAATACGTCCGTCTTCTCCATCGCCAGCCTCAGTTACCCCGAGGTGCAGCGGATAATTCCGGCCTGTTTCAATCATTTTAGCCACCAGCAAACGGTACGCCTGTACCATTACCTGGGTATTGCTGGCTTTCATGGAAATAACGAGGTTGAAGTAATTGTGGTCTTCGCATATCCTCAAAAACTCGAGGGCGCTTTCAACCATGCCCAGTGGTGTATCACCATAGCGGCTCATAATCCGATCGCTCAGCGAACCATGATTGGTACCGATACGCATGGCGGTTCCGTATTCCTTACAGATTTTTACCAGTGGGGTAAAGCGGTTTCTGATGCGCTCCAGTTCGGCCTCGTAAGCACTATCCGAATAGTCAATGGTTTCAAATTTCTTTTTGTCGGCATAGTTGCCCGGGTTTACCCGAACCTTTTCAACGAGGCGTGCGGCCAGTTCGGCGGCGTTTGGTGTAAAATGGATGTCGGCGCAAAGTGGGGTATTATAACCCAGCTTTTTTAGTTCTTTTTTTATTTCTTCCAGATTACGGGCCTCGTTCATGCTGGGGGCAGTAATGCGCACCAGTTCGCAACCTGCATTTATCATGCGAATGCTTTGCGCCACGGTTGCAGCGGTATCCATGGTATCGGTGGTGGTCATGCTTTGCACCCGTATGGGGTGATGCGCGCCCAGCTTAAGATCGCCAATGCTTACTTCGCGGGTTATAAACCGCGAATATTCTGTGAGACTGTTGCAGTATTTTTTATGGAAATTCATGTTCAACCCTGCAAAGATAACAAGGAGATTCGAGAAAAGAATCCGAAGTTTTAAGCTTAACCAGCCTGTGGTTTTCCGAATACAAAGCGAGTTGGTTTACAGCGGTTTTTTAGTTGTTCCCAAATCGTAAATTTCACGAATACCCTCTAACTTTTTTGAAAAATCAATTTTAAGGTCAATGAGCTCACCTGAGTGAACATCAAAAACCCAACCATGAACAGTTGGGTAACCATATTGAAGGAACTGTTTTTGCAGAACAGCCATTTTAATAATATTGATGCACTGTTCCTCCACATTAAGCTCCACCAGTTTTTTGTAACGCGCGTCATCGTCAGTAATAGCATCGAGGGTGCTTTTATGCAGACGGTACACATCGCGCACATTGCGCAGCCATGGATTCAGAATCCCCATGTCTTCGGCCTGCATAGCGGCTTTTACACCTCCGCAAAAGTAATGTCCGCACACCACCACGTGTTTCACTTTGAGGTAAGCAATGGCATACTCAATTACCGAGGCCGAATTATTATCGTTGTTTGGAACCAGATTGGCCACATTGCGGTGCACAAACATTTGTCCGGGCTGCACACCGGTCATTTCCTCGGCGGTTACCCGGCTGTCGCTGCAACCAATGTAAAGGATGTCGGGGGTTTGGCCTTTGGCCAGGTGCTCAAAAAACTCCTTGTCGGTGCTTTTCTTTTCGGCTACCCACTTTTTGTTGTTCTCGAAGATTTGTTTGTATAACATGTCTGAAATAAAATAACAGGCAAAGCTAATTATTTTTTCGGCTACGTTTTTTTACAGAATACCGGAATGGGATTGCCTATTACTTTACACCAACTGAGTTAAGCAGTTCTTCGCGCACATCGCGGCTCACCGTAAATTCATTGAGTCCGATACACACCTTATCGGTTTGTATGCGGGTGATGTATTGCAGATTAATGATCGTGCCACGATTTATTTTTCTGAATTTTTCGTGCGGCAGCTTTTCATACATTTCGCCGAGTGTAGAGCGAACCATGAGTTTTTTACCGTTCTTAAGTTCCAGTACAGCATAGTTCTGGTCGCTTTGAATGAACATGATTTCGTAAAGGAACACCTTAATAAAATCGTAGCCATCCTTCACCATGATAAATTCCATGGGATTGGTAAGAGTGCCCGTAGTGCTGAAATTGCTCACCGCTATTTCAATAGCCGCATACAGGTCGTTTTTATTAAAGGGCTTCACCAGAAAAGCGTTTGGTTTCACTTTTTTGGCCCGCTCAACCGTTGCGGCATCGCTATTGGCGGTTAAAAAAATAAGGGGCATCTGGTATTTGCTTCGTATGTATTCGGCCAGATCAATACCATCCTTTCCCCCACCCAGATTCACGTCAATTAAAAGCAAATCGGGCTTCTCCTCCTCCACCATTTTTATGGCGCGCTGGTAATTGGGAGATGTGGTGCTAACTTCATAACCCAGCTTTTTAAGTGCCAGGCAAATGGTATCAGCAATCACCATTTCGTCTTCTACCACGCCTATTTTAATTTGGTACATTTCTTTTTATAATCCTTCTTTTTTTAAATACGTATGTTACCGTTTAATAATTTAGTATTCAATAAATTATCTCTTCCACTCTACAGTGGTTTCATTCAGGCAATCGGGGCATTTCATGCGACCTTTTATTTTTTTGTTCCTGAAAATAACCATCAGGGCATCGCTTACTGTTATGGGTGATTGGCGCATTACACCACGGCATCGCGGGCAATTCACCAGGCATTCATCAGTTCGTTCCACAAACTGGTCTATGTTTAAAACGGACATGACCAAAATTAATTTTACCTTAATTATTTCGTTTTAAAATGTGACGAATTCATTAAATCTTGTGATAAAGCCTACTCCCTTTTTCGTGCCGCACTGTCCTTAAAATTTATTCTAAACTCAGCCCCTGCCTGGTATTCATATCTGGCCTCGCCCATCAGCTGCCCCGCGAGTCCTTTAATTAAACGCAAGCCGAGCGATCCGGCATTATTAAAATCCACACTGCCTTTCATTCCCGGACCATCATCTTTATAAATTAATACATAATCTCCCTGGCCATTCCCCGTTAAACTGATTTCAATAAAACCTGTTTTTCCTTTCGACGTTGCGTATTTGTATGAGTTGGTGAGAAGTTCGTTTAGTATTAAACCCAGCGGCACCGCGGTGTCAATATCAAAATCTGTATCGGGCAACGACAGTTTCACATCCATTTTATAATCGCCGTTTTCAAATACCTCCTTTACCTGTGTTACCAGATTTTTAACGAACGAAGAAAAATGAATAGTGCTAAGATTATCGTTTTGGTAAAGGCTCTGATGAATGAGCGAGATGCTTCTAACACGGCTCTGCCCCTCATCAAACGCTGCCCGAGATCCTTCTTCAGTGAGCTCCTCCTTTTGCAATTCCAGCAACCCTGAAATTACCTGCAGGTTGTTTTTTACGCGGTGATGAATTTCCTTCAGCAACAATTCGCGTTCGGCGAGTGAGTCGCGCAGTTTTACCGCATTTTCCTCAATCACCACATTTTTCTGTTCCAGTTTGTTATAGGCTGCTGCCAGTGCATCGCCCGCCTTCTTTTTGGTACGATACCTGAAGTACAAAAGCAAAGCGGTTATCAACGTAAGCGTCAGAATACCATACAGGATGAGTTTTTGCTTTGTTTCTTCCTGCCCGCGAAGCAAATTTTCTTTTTCAGTGGCCAATTGCTGCTGATACCGGCGTTTGTTGTATTCGTAACGAAGGGCTTCTTCGGTTTGTTTTTTAATGGAAGCAGCGTTCATCACCGAATCGGAATAGGCTTTATAAAGTTTATAACTTTCGAGGGCATTTGGCGCATCTCCTTTTTTTTCATACAACTCGGCCCTAAGCTGGTAAAGCAGCAACTGCTCGAAGTTTTGACGTGTGGGGCCACAAAAACGCAAGCCTTCCTCAATATAATACAACCCTTTATCACACTGCCCTTTATTCAGATATATTTTTGCGATGTCGTGGTTTACCTGTCTGAGTGCATACAATTTGTTTACCTGAAGCGTTGCCTCGCGTGTCAGAAGAAGGTATTTAAGCGCCGAATCGTTTTGGTTTTGTTTGCTAAAAATAAGTGGCAGGGTGCCATACACATACGATACACCTTCAAGCGAACCAATACTTCGATAATAGTATAACGAACTATCGAGATCGGCGCGGGCCTGCTTTAATTTATTTTGAACAATGAGAGCCGAACCTGTGTTGAGGTAACCGCGCCCGCTGCGAAAAGCATTGTGCCGGCGCAGTTGTATATCCAGTGCCTTACGGTAATAATTGTAAGCGGTGTTGCCATCGCCCTGATTGTAATAAATGCCTCCAATGGTATTGCTGACTTCGCCGGTTCGCACCGTGTCGCCAGCCTGCTCGCTGTAATTCAGCGATTCAAAATAGTTTTTAAGGGCCTTATCATAATCACCGCGGTAATGGTCGCAGCGCCCCATCACAAAACGGATATCGCCCAACAATAAATTACTGGTTATGCTTGTGCTAAGAGTGGCCAGACTATCAACGCAAGCTGCACTTTCGGTGTAACGGCCCTGCGACCACAAGGCCTTGGCATAAGCCAGCATAGCTGAAGGATACCATTCGGGGCGGCTGCCTGGCCGGGTAAACCGCATGAGTTGCAGGGCAAGGGCTTCGGCTTTATTCGCAGCGGTGTCGTTTAGCTGCTCGCAAACAAGCAGGTTTTGTTTGAGGTAAGAACTGGTATCAAATGCGTAGGATTTGGTGTAAGGTTGTTGCGCCAGCTGAGTTAAAGGCCACAGTAGGGTTAAAATGCAAGCAGGTACCAGAACAGTCTTTTTACACCACATAGGGTAAAAATAGGAATAATGGACGATAAAAAAGTTAGAAGGTTTGAGGCGTTGCGTGAAATATTAAGGCCTGGTGTTATGCCGGAAACATCTTTACCTATTTATTGATTAGGTCTTTGCCTTTCGGTCATCATTTTTTTGAGTTTAGGCTCTACCATCTTCCAATCCTCGTCCAGAATACTGTAATAGGCAATGCTTCGTTTTTCTCCATTTCGGATAATCACATTTCTTTGAATCCCTTCGAAGGTAGCGCCAATGCGTTCAATGGTCTGTCGCGATCGAAGGTTCTTATCCCAGGCTATGAGTTGTACCCTTACGGTATTAAGCACTTCAAAACAATATTTTAGCAACAACCACTTGCATTCTTCGTTGTATCCCTTGCCCCAATAATCAGGCAGATACCACGTGTAGCCAATTTCAAGGTTGCGGTGTTCGGGATTTATCTGCAAAAAACGTGTAGAGCCAATCAATTTTCCGGTGGCTTTATTTACGACTACAAATGGGTATTGTTCGCCCTTGTCGCGTTTCTGAAGAGCCTCGTTAAGTGCATTGCGCAGCAAGGCTGGCTGAGTTCCGTTTACGGGCATATAAGTCCAAATAAGCGGATGTTTGCTTACTGCTATCAATTCATCAAAATACTCTTCATTTAGTGGAAGCAACTTTAGCTTTTCGCCATCAAGTTGTATGGGTAGGTTAATCCAGGTGTTCATTTACAGACTACTGGCGCAAGATAAAACAGAAATTTGAGATGGTGGTTATGTGAATGTTACCTGATGAAAGGAAAAAATGCAGAAAATGCCCTGAAAAATTTTTGTGTTGTAAAAAACCACGCGCCGTCAGATAATCAGTTCCTTTATTCTTTCTTCTGTTCAATGTTTTTAAAAAGCAGTGCGTGCTGTTTTTTAAAAATACTTTTCATGATGGGTTTAAGAGGCAACGGCGATTTAAAACTGATTTCCTCGTCTATAAGTGT
>CALMNJ010000325.1 GCA_937868675.1 uncultured Bacteroidota bacterium
CGGAGTGCGGTGATCCGGCGCGATCAATATGAGCGGACACTCGTAAAGCAAGGCGCCACGATCGGAGCGAATGCTACGGTGGTGTGCGGCCATACCATAGGTCGTTTTGCGTTTATTGGTGCCGGCGCTGTGGTTACCAAACATGTTCCCGACTACGCACTCGTAGTTGGCAACCCATCGCGGCAAATTGGCTGGATGAGCGAGTATGGGCACCGCCTAGAATTTACAAACGGTATTGCGGTGTGCCCCGAAAGCAAACAGGAATATAAACTCGAACATAACCTTGTAACGCGTATCCGCTAATTTTTCAGCAGAAAGTTTAAGAATGAACGCAACAAAGAAAATAAAATTTGCAGTGGTTGGCCAGGGCCACATTGGCAAGCGCCATGCCGAAATGGTGCGGCGCAACAGTGCCTGTGAGCTTATTGCCGTTTGCGATGTGCTGCCAAAAGACAAACTGGGTCTTACCGATTTAAACGAACCATTTTACAACAGCCTTGAACAAATGCTGTTGGCTCATCCCGAAGTAGAGGTTGTAAATGTATGCACCCCCAATGGCTTGCATGCCGAACACGCCCTCGCTGCCCTGGCACACAACAAGCATGTGGTGGTTGAAAAGCCAATGGCTCTGAGCAAAGCCGATTGCGAAAAAGTAATTTACTCGGCGCTTCAGTATCACAAAACCGTGTTTTGTGTGATGCAGAACCGGTATTCTCCGCCCAGCATGTGGCTGAAAGAGGTGGTAGAGAAAAAAATAATCGGCGACATTTACATGGTTCAACTGAACTGTTATTGGAACCGCGACGACCGCTACTACAAAGCGGGGGGCTGGAAAGGGACTCAGGATCTTGACGGTGGCACACTTTTTACCCAGTTCAGCCATTGGATTGATATCATGTACTGGCTGTTTGGAGACATCGCCAACATACAGGCAAAATTTGCCGATTTCAATCACTCCCACAACACCGCGTTTGAAGACAGCGGCTTTGTGAGTTTTGATTTTGTGAACGGCGGCATGGGCTCCGTTAATTACTCAACCGCAGTATGGGATAAAAATCTGGAATCGTCGCTTACCATTGTGGGCAGTAAAGGCAGCGTAAAGGTTGGCGGGCAATACATGGACCAGATTGAAGTGTGCAATATAAAGGATTATACCATGCCGGTACTGGCCGAAACCAATCCTGCCAACGATTACGGAGCGTATAAAGGATCGGCCAATAATCATCACAGCGTGATTGAAAACGTAGTTAATACCATTAATGGTGTGAATCAGGTTTCTACCAATGCCCTCGAAGGGCTTAAGGTAGTGGACATCATTGAGCGGATTTATTCGCTGAGGCCCGCATCGCTATTAAAAAAATTCTAATTGAACGAATTAAACAACATGAGTATTTACGACAGGATTATCAAAAAAGAAACCAGTGTGGCGGTAATAGGCCTGGGATACGTTGGGCTTCCCATTGCCCTGGCATTTGCAAAAAAAATAAAAGTAATCGGCTTTGATATCAACGAAAAGCGGGTGGCCCTGATGAAAAAGGGCATTGATCCAAGCAACGAACTTGATAAGAGTGAATTCAAAAACTCGGACATTACTTTCACACACAAACTCGAAGATTTAAAAAAGGCAACCTTTTTTATTGTTGCGGTACCAACACCCATTGACGATTACAACCTTCCCGATCTGAAACCATTGATTGCCGCCTCTACCTCTGTAGGCAAAGTGCTCAAAAAAGGTGACTACGTTGTTTATGAATCTACGGTTTATCCTGGTTGCACCGAAGAAGACTGTATTCCCATTCTGGAACAGCATTCGGGATTGAAATTTAAAAGCGACTTTAAGGTTGGCTATTCGCCCGAGCGCATTAACCCCGGTGATAAAGAGCACACCATCACCAAAATCCTTAAAATAGTGAGTGGCTGCGATAACGAAAGCCTCGAAAATATTGCCAGAACCTACGAGATTATTGTTGAGCCCGGCACACACCGTGCATCAAGCATTAAGGTGGCCGAAGCTGCAAAAATTATCGAGAACACACAACGCGATGTAAACATTGCGTTAATGAACGAACTGTCCATCATATTCAATAAAATGAACATAAACACCTACGATGTGCTTGCAGCCGCAGGAACCAAATGGAACTTCCTGAAATTTTATCCAGGATTGGTTGGCGGACATTGTATTGGTGTTGATCCTTATTACCTCACTTACAAAGCCGAATCGGTAGGTTATCATGCGCGCATTATCAACAGCGGTCGTTACGTAAACGACAGCATGGGTTTTTATGTGGCCAAAAATACCGTGAAAAAAATAATCGCTTCGGGCAAAAACATCTCCAAATCAAAAGTGCTGGTAATGGGCGCTACCTTTAAGGAAGACGTAAGCGACATCCGCAACAGCAAGGTGGCCGATATTGTGAAGGAGTTAAAATCATACGGCGTAAAGGTAGAAGTGGTGGACCCCCACGCCGACAGCGCGGAACTTAAACACGAGTACGGCTTTGGGCTGAGCAAGCTGGCAAAGGGTTATGATGGCGTGATTGTAGCGGTGAACCACAAAGAGTACAAAACACTGGATGAGAAGTTTTTTTCAGGCGTACTTTCAAAAAAGGGTATTGTGGTGGATGTTAAAGGTTTGTACAAAGGCCGCTTCAAAAAACTAAATTACTGGAGTTTGTAACCAAATTCTCAAAATTGAATTAAAGCGGTTGCCATACAGCACCGCTTTTTTTATTGCTTGATTATTTTCCAGAAAACAGTGCTCTTGTCTGTTTTAATTTCCAAAAAATAAATCCCATCGGTTAAATTTTCAAGTTCAAGCTGAGTTTTAAATGATTCTACATTCTGATCAATAAGTGTTTGTCTACTTAAGTTTTGTACCCTTAATTGTTTAATCAATTCTTCGCCTATTATATCAACAGTTTTATTGAACGGATTTGGAAACACTTCTGGTTCAGACAGGTTCTTACTTGCGGTTAAGCCCGTCAGATTAGAGTAAGTCCCATACGAATCATTTTGCGAAAAGCTGTCGTTTCGGTCATTGGGAGGAACTGTCCAAAGCCAAAGACCGTTGGCGACATAAGCAGCCGGGGTTCCAACAACCACAACATTATTTGTATAAAAACCACCAGTATTCACCGTAATAGTGTCGCCCGGCATTAAGTTAACTGCGAATTTTTTATGGAGCAGAGACTCACACCAGGCACATTGGCCATACGCATTGATGTAGAAACTGTTCACAACCGTGTTGCCTGTGTTTTTTACAAGAACATCAGCATCTGCCACCCACTCTTGGCTGCATGTACCGCTAAAGGGATGTATATTATTGACCTTAACATTTAGAATCCCTATGTCATCTTCCGCAGTAAGAATCCCGGCTTTTGTAGTCTGGTAATGTACAATACTTCCAATCTGCCCCAGAACTGGCCTTGCTGTTGCGATAATATTCACTTTGTTGTTATTTATGCAAATTCCTGTCGGATAGGTATGCCGGCTGCCGCCTCCTGTTATGTAAAGTTGCTGAAGGCTCAAATCAAGAAACCCGTACACCGGTGTGACTTGTGAATAATCAACACCGGTAAAATATATGGTGTCGTTTTGTAAAGTAAAATCAGAACACGAATAATTGAACTTGTATAACACATTAAGATTCGATGAGATTCGCTCAATACCCGATTGTGTTAAACAAAAGTATGACTGGGTGGCAGGATGTGGAATAATTTTTCGAGTTGCCGATTGCGTGCTTTGTTGCTGAATAATGTTGCCTGCTGTATCTAATTCTACATAAACACTGTTTGCGCTTGTTGATGCACTTGCCAGCAAATGCCCATTCGGAAGGCTTATCAGGCTGTTAAAGCCCGACATAGGCAAGCTAATGGTTGTGGTAACAACACTTGATGGTGTATAGTGCATTAACTTATTTGATCGGTCCGTAAAATAAATTGTGCCGTCAGTGTATTCTGCCACCACACCAAGACCCGGCGTGGATGAAGAGCCGCTGAGCATACAGGTGTAGGAAAAAACCATATTTCCAGTCGTATCAACCTTTGTTATAAAATCGGCATGATTGGTGAGATCGCAGGCTTTGCGCGCAAAACCATAAGCCAGCAACGCATTGTCATGAGTCTTAATCAACCATTTAAATAATTAACCCCCATTACATACATGGATTTACAAGTGCTCTGTTGAGCATTGGCATCTATTCGCTCAATAGTTCCCAGATTGCCGCAGCAGTTACCTTTACTTTGATGGGCATAATACATGCTTGAACCTATTGACACGATTGCGCCGGTTGACTCCATATCCGTCTGCCGGGCCGTATTAAAGCTCTGAGCCACAGCCGAAAAGGAAAACAAACAACTTGTTATTAAAAGTAAAAATCTGCTCAAGGCTGGTTATTTTATAATAAATTTACGAAAATTTAGTTCAGAACCAAGACAAACCAGGGTAACGCATGAAAATCTTAATAACCGGCGGCGCCGGATTCATTGGCTCACACGTGGTGCGCCTCTTCGTAAACAAGTATCCCAACTACACCATCCACAACCTCGACAAGCTTACCTACGCCGGAAACCTTGCCAACCTGAAGGATATTGAAACCAAAAGCAATTACCGCTTCATTAAAGGCGACATTGTGGATGCCACTTTTATAAACACCCTCTTTGCCGAAGAGCAATACAATGCCGTCATACATCTGGCCGCCGAAAGCCACGTGGACCGCAGCATCACCAACCCCCTTGAGTTTGTAATGACCAATGTGATTGGTACCGTTAATCTTTTAAACGCAGCCAAAACGCTTTACAAAAAAGAAAACACTACCTTTTCGCGCTTCTACCATGTAAGCACCGACGAAGTGTACGGGGCTCTTGGCGATACAGGCATGTTTACCGAGGAAACTGCTTACGATCCGCACAGCCCCTACTCGGCCTCCAAAGCCAGCAGCGACCATTTTGTCAGGGCTTATCACGACACGTATGGTTTGCCTGCGGTAATATCCAATTGCAGCAACAATTACGGCCCCAATCATTTTCCCGAAAAACTTATTCCGCTTTGCATCAACAACATTAAGCACAACCGCCCCCTGCCTATTTACGGTAAAGGCGAAAATGTGCGCGACTGGCTTTTTATAGAAGACCACGCACGCGCCATTGATATTGTTTTTCATAAGGCAGCACTCGGAAGCACCTACAATATTGGCGGGCACAACGAGTGGACCAACATTGACGTCATCAGGCTGTTGTGCCGTGTGATGGACAAGAAGCTGGGCCGCCCTGAAGGCACCAACGAAAAGCTCATCACTTTTGTAAAAGACCGCGCCGGCCATGACCTGCGCTACGCTATTGATGCAACAAAACTAAAGAACGATCTGGGCTGGGTGCCATCGGTTACTTTTGAGGAAGGGCTTGACAAAACGGTAGATTGGTACCTTGCCAACGAAGCGTGGCTGGATAACGTTACTTCCGGCAACTACGCGCACTATTACGAAGCGCAGTACACGAAGCGGTAAATAATTTTTTTAGGAGCGCGGAATTGATCGTTGATAGTGTATACAGCCGAAATCAGGAGGCAGTTGCATCTTTAATCACCATCTGAAAGGTATTGCGGCTGCGTTGTTCGAGCAGAATGACTTTGTCTTCGCTGAATTTCGAAATAATATCCTGGGTGTAATTCCGTATCGTCATCAAGCCAACGCCTGTATTATACAGCACCTTGTACTGGATTTGCAACTCTTCAATAAGCGGATTTATTTTGTGTACATCATCGTCAACGCAAACACTAAAACTGATGGCCGAGTTCTGCATCAGGTTAACGTGCACGGCATATTTTGCAAACAGACTGAATATCTGACTGAAGTTGTCTTCCACAATAAAACTGAAATCCTTGGGCATAATGGAAAGCAGCATCTGCTTGTCTTTAAAAATATAACTGGTTACTGGGTCCTTCCTGTCGCTTTGCATCACTACGGTACCCTCATCAGCCGGCTTTAAAAAAGACTTTACATAAAGTGGGATATTTTTATTCTGAAGCGGCTTGATGGTTTTGGGGTGAATAACCGTGGCTCCAAAATAGGTAAGCTCAATGGCGTCGTGATAACTGAGTTCGTCAATTTTTTTGGGGTTCTTGAAGTAGCGCGGATCGGCATTCAGCACACCGGGTACATCTTTCCAGATAGTGACGCTTTGCGCATTGCCAAAATAAGCAAGCAAAGCCGCCGTGTAATCACTTCCCTCGCGCCCTAAAGTGGTGGAAAAGTTTTCGGAGGTGCCGCCAATAAAGCCCTGCGTCAGTAAAATATCTTCGCCGGAAAACCTGGGCAACACCTCGTCGTTTACCAGTTTTTCTGAAAGTGAATAATCAACCCGTGCGTCGCGATAGGTGTTATCAGTTTGAATAATACCCCTGGCGTCGAGCCATTTATTTTTTACGCCAATGTGGTTGAGGTATGCCGAAACAATTTTGGTTGAAAGAATCTCGCCCTGCGAAACAATCTGATCGTAGTGGTGATTATAAGGGTAAGACGGCGCATCATCGAGCCCCCACTGCAACTCTACCATCACATTTTCAAGCTCATTGTACACCACATGGTTGCGGTTAGCGAAAAGCCCATCCATTATCTGAAGATGAAACTCCCGAAGCTCTCCCAAAATCGTTTCCGTACTGTTTCCATAATAATAGGCGTTCACCAGTTCCTCGAGCTTATTGGTTGTTTTACCCATGGCCGAGATCACAACCAGTAATTTGCTGCCGCTGTACTGTTTGAGAATAGATGCTACGTTCTTTACGGAAGCGGCATCTTTCACCGAAGCACCGCCAAATTTAAACACCCGCATAGTAAATGGGCAAAGATATAAAAACAAAAAAACCATCCAATGTTGGATGGTTCTATAATTTCTTTCAGTGGATTATTTTCCTGAAGGAGGAGTTGCCTGGCCTGGTTGAACTGGTTGTGCGGCCTGTTGTTGTGGTTGACTTTGTTGCGGAATGGCTACCGATGTAGCAGCTTTTTTCTTGGTAGCAGATTCAATGGTTTGTTCACTGGCTCCGGCGATACTGCTTTTAGGCGACATGATTACACTCAGGATAATAATCAGGATAATCAAACCCCAGGTGAGACGTTCAACGAGCTCCGTGCCACGTTTTACGCCCATAATCTGGGTGGCAGCCCCAAATTGGCTTTGAATACCTCCGCCTTTTGAGTTTTGAATAAGAATAACTCCAATCAACAGTACACAAACAAGAATAATGAAAATAGATGCGATCATGATATTGTATTATTTACTTTCCTTTAATTTTTTAATCAGGCCTGCAAAGTAAGCACTTTTTTGTGGAAATTTCAAACTTAATATTTCATAGGCCCTTACTGCCTTACTAATGTTGCCCTGGAGGGCATAAATTTGCGCAAGTGTCTCAGTAACAAGATGTTCGTTTTCCTGAAGACTTTCCTTTGCCCTGGTGTCGGGCACAAAAAACTTTTGCTCCTCCTTCACGCGTATGTGTCCGGGATTGCTTTCAATGATGCGGTCAATAAGCGCCCGGTTTTTTTGTTTACGTACCTGACCCGGATCATTCGTCCTGGTTTCTTCGTCGGTTCTGGATTCAGTGGTGACTGAAATGACAGGCTTTTTAGCCGCTGAATTTTCCTCAGGGGGTGTAATTGCATTTTTGTTTTTCAGATAAACAAGCCAGTCGCTGAAGGTAACCGGAGTTTCAAGCTTTTTTTGAGGGTCGTGAAGTTCAGTGGTTTTAAGCACTTCCTTTTCCAAATACGAAACCACAAGCTGCTTACCCATTTCAACCTCAACCTGGCGGTTAAGCTCCTCCTCCTTATTTTTTTCTGCAAACTCCTGTGATAATGAACTTAGCTCAGCCGCTTTTAATATATCTATCTCCTGGCGGGTTTCCTCCAGATTCTGAGTGTCTGCCACAAGCTTATCAGGATCGGTTTGGTTTTGTATCACATCCTCACCCACAGTTACCGGCTTAACCTCAGTTGATTGTAATTCTACCCTGATTACTGCAGACTCCTGCGTTCGTGCCGGCTCTTCAGTGGGCGCGGCGTTTTTATGAACCAGTTCAAAAAGCCGGCTGCGGTTGGTTACTACAATGGCGGTTTTACGCAGTGATTGCTGATAAACACTGGCGTCCCATTTTTTGGAAGCCAGGCTTAATAAAATATGAGCAGATTGAAAATATGGGAAATCATGCACCAGCTTTTGAAGCTCCTGAACGTGACGAGCCTCGAGCAGTGAGGGGTTCTCCATGTATTTTAGCAACTCGGCGCCCTGCATTTACCAGTTATTAAACGCTTTATTAAAAACGTTCTCGGTTATCTGTCTGTAAATTTCCTGCACCAGTTGAGCCTCACTGGCCGCAATATCGGTTGTACTGTCAAAGTCAACAAAGGCACTGAAAGGTTCGTCAAAATTTTTAGAGGCGTCAAACCGGTTGGTGTATTTTACATTTACTTTAATGGTGAGCCGGTTCATCCCTGCCTGATCGTTGCTTTGTGTGGCTATTGGCACTACCTGATAATCCTGAATATACCCTTCAAACTGAAGATCGCCGCCCGTTTTTATCAGGGCCAAACTGGTTTGCTGCGACATCACATCGCGCATTTTTTCGGTAAACCGTTGCGACAAACTTGGGGCACCCAGAGCACTGTTGTTTACAAAAAATCCAACACTAATGGTTTTGGCTTCAGGTGGTATTGTTGCACCACTCAGTGACAGATGCGGTTTGCAAGCCGTCATACATATTAGCGTAAGTATGATCAGATAGTTTACTGGTCTATTAAAAACGTTGATTTTATGTTCCAGAGAGGTAGTCTTCACGCTTAATCTTCGATTGTATATTCGTTTATTTTACGATAAAGGGTGCGCTCACTAATGCCTTGCTCTTTGGCGGCACTTTTCCGTTTGCCCTTATGTTTGCGGAGTGCTTTCCTGATCATATCAATCTCCTTGTCCTGCAAC
>CALMNJ010000326.1 GCA_937868675.1 uncultured Bacteroidota bacterium
CTTTTAATATTCCGCATAAGTTCCAACTGGTGCGGAGGAAATACGATAGGCAAGTAATTTTTCTGCACCAAACCAATACCATGCTCACCACTGATAGTTCCGCCCAAAGACTTGCACAATTCAAATATCTCCGTAATGCCCTTTGGTAGTTCATGCTCCCACAACTCTTCGCTCAACTCTCCACGAATAATATTTACATGCAGATTACCGTCGCCCGCATGACCGTAGCAAACCGACTTAAACCCATATTTTGCGCCAATTTCCTTAACGCCTTTTAGAAGCTTTGGCAATTCAGCACGCGGCACTACTGTATCTTCTTCCTTATACACACTGTTGCTCTTAACCGCCTCTCCAACCTTACGCCTTATCTTCCACAAAGCGTTCTTCTGCTCGGCGCTATCGGCAAATAATATTTCATCGCAACCGTTTTGTTGCATTACGTTGCTAATAGTTTCGCAGTCCGACATCAGCACCTCCACATTATTACCGTCCACTTCAACCAGCAAAAGCGCCTGCCACTCGGGCTTTATCGTAAAATTCACTTCACCGGCGTACTTAATACTCCAGTCAATAGCGTCACGCTCCATAAACTCCATGGCGCTGGGTGTAATACCTGCCCTGAACACCTCGCCCACTGCACGGCAAGCGTCCTCGGCACTTTTAAAAGGCACCAGCATTAACAAATCGTTTTTAGGCAGCGGAATAAGTTTATATACAATTTTTGTAACAATACCCAGCGTGCCTTCGCTGCCAACCATCAGGTGTGTAAGATTATAACCCGTTGAATATTTTAATGTATTGGCTCCGGTCCATATAATTTGTCCATCCGGCAGCACCACTTCAAGATTCAACACATAATCGCGCGTGGTACCGTATTTCACAGCCCGCGGGCCACCGCTGCTGTGTGCAATATTGCCGCCAAGGCTACAACTGCCCCAGCTCGCAGGGTCTGGCGGATAAAACAATCCGAGCTTTTTTACCGCTTCCTGAAAGTTGTAATTAATTACGCCCGGCTCAACCGTGGCCTGAAGATTGCGCTCATCAACCTGTATAATCTTGTTGAATTTTTCCATACTTAAAAGCACGCCCCCCATTAAAGGCAAGGCGCCGCCACTAAGTCCGGTGCCTGCACCACGCGTTGTAAGCGGAATCCGGCTTGTACTGCACAACTTCGCTATGGCCGCCACCTGCTCTACCGTTGCCGGTTTCACAACTACCTCAGCATAGTAAACCAGATCTTCGGTTTCGTCCTGACCATATTTTTCAAGGGTTTCAGTATCAACAAGAACATTTTCAGTACCCACAATAGCTTGCAGGGCCTGCAGGGTTATTGACGTTAGTTTGTTATAATTCTCAGTTTGCATCTTACAACACCGAGTTTAAAGTTACTAAGTTTGAAACCCGGACTAAACTGTAGCAGTAAAAATTATACCTGTGTTTATTAACACACACACACACCGGCAAATTTACGACGCCAAAATAGAGCTCGTAAATGTTTATCCCGCTTCCTCCGACGAGCGCCCAAGGCTCTTTTCATGTGGCTTACACCCCTGGTATATTGAACGCGAAACCCTTTACGACCAACTCGAGAACCTTAAATTTGCGTTAACCGACAAACGTTGCCTGGCCCTGGGCGAGTGCGGACTGGACAAAGTTGCCAAAACAGATTTTTCGCTGCAGCAGGACGCCTTTGTAGAACAAGTTCGCCTTGCAAACCAAATGGGCAAACCATTGGTTATTCATTGTGTTAGGGCATTTAACGAACTTATCAATTGCCTAAACGATGCCGACAATCAGATGCCGGTAGTTATTCATGGTTTCAACAACAACGAGAATATTGCCCGGGTCATGGTGAATCAGGGATTTTATTTTTCATTCGGAAAAGCCTTGTTGGGTTATGATTCTAATGCCGCAAAGGCTATTAAATCCGTGGGGCGTAAAAATTTCTTTCTCGAAACCGACGACGCCGATATTTCCATTAAATACATTTATAAAAAAGCATCGGAACTACTGGGCATTGGCGAAGACATTTTACAATTCCAGCTTCAGAACAACTTTGAGCACGTGTTTGGTTACAAGGTTCAGCCTTAAAACACTCTTGCATCAATATTCCTGCGCATGAGGCTTCATGATGTGTGTTTAATCATTTACTTTTGCCGGTAATAAATTTAATGCGAGTTACCACGCTATGGATACCAGTTGGATGGAGCGCACTGCCTTGCTTGTCGGAAAAAAAGGCTTAGAAAAACTAAACAACGCCCACGTGCTGGTGGTAGGTTTGGGTGGTGTAGGTTCATATGCCGCCGAAGCCATAGGCCGCAGTGGGGTTGGCAAAATGACCATTATTGACGGCGATACTGTTGACCCCACAAACCGCAACCGGCAGTTGCAGGCCCTGGTTAATACACACGGGCAAAACAAAGCACACCTCATGGCCGAAAGATTACGGCTCATTAATCCCGATATGCAACTCACTGTGATTGATGAATTCCGATCGCCCGACGACATGAAGCTATTGCTCAGCCAGAAATTTTCGTACGTGGTAGATGCCATTGACAGTATTTCGCCAAAACTGTATTTGTTGCAAACCGCGTATTACAACAACCAACGCATCATTTCCAGCATGGGCGCAGGCGGTAAAATGGATCCCACCAAAATACGCGTGGTTGATATTTCGCAGACACGCATTTGCCCCATGGCGCAGTACGTGCGCAAACGCCTGCGCTACATGAATATTTTCAAAGGCATCAAATCGGTTTACAGCACCGAGCTGCCGGCCAAATTTTCAATCATGCATACCGATGGAAATAAATTTAAAAAGTCGGCCTATGGCACCATTTCTTATCTCCCCGCAGCATTTGGCCTTACCTGTGCCTCCGTTGTTATCCGCGACATCACCGGCTGGAAAGAGGTAAAAACCGGAACTGCTAAAAAATAATCACGCAACCGGGGCCTTATCATTTTCATTAAGGCTCTTTTTTTTCAGGGGCTGTCCCTTTCGCCTCGCTTAAGCCCTGCGCTCAAAGGGCCGGGCTTTACACTGCGGCCCCGCTTGCCCCATCCTATGTTTGTGCAACTGCGGGGGCTCCACGCCCCGGCGTTGCGCCTCCTCGTCTGCCAAACATCACGCATGGTGCGGCGCGTGGCCTCCGCTTCAATCCCTCAGCCGGCATTGTAAATGTTTTTATACCAAGCGAAAAATATTTTTATAATCAAAACCGAGCGCTTACTTATTTACTGCAATTTCAAGCACCTTTTCAGGAGGTCGGCCAATAATGGCCTTGTTGTCATTCACAACTATCGGTCTTTCAATAAGTATCGGATGCATTGAAAGTATTTCCGGCCATTCGCCTTCAGGAATTTCTTTACCTTCAAACATTTCACTGTAAAGAGGCTCCTTTTTTCTTACAAGTTCTTCCGCCCTGCAACCAAGTAGTTTTAGCAATTCTCTTATTTCGTCAGTGGTTGGCGGTTTTGCAAATAGTTTCTGATTTCTACGACACAGTTATTTTCCTCAAGCAGGTGCAGCGTTTGATTGCATTTACTGCAATCCGGATTATAAAAAACAATCATAGCGTGTCCTGCATCTGCACAAACATGTCGTTAAACCGCTTGCGTGTAGCTTCAATAAATTCAGGCGTAATCCGTTTTTTTAATCCATCAAGACTCTTCACTTCCTCCAACGTAAACTTAAAAATCTGCTCCATTGGCCCGGCTTCAAAACGCACCTGAAACTTATCATTCATCTGATAAATGCCAATGGTGATGCTGGGATGTGGTATGCTGTCAACGATTCTCATGTGGTGGTTTTTCTACCATCGGTAATCTTCGTCTTTTGCCTTTTTAAACGCTTTTTTAAAATCAAGCATATTGCGCAGTACCGTTATCGGGCTGGTGTTCCGGTCGCCGTCTTCATGTATCCGGCTTTGTATGGCATGCGCAAGCAGCACAAAGTTCTCCTTTTTTGCAGTTTTTAAAAACTCTTCCGCTTTGCTGTCGCCGTTAATAATATTGGCGCAGGCGGCCCAGGTATATGCTTTGTTTTGCATCAAAAAATGAAAAGCCCCCTCATCGTCCCAGATGGAATTTACAAACGCCGCCAGTATCACATGTTTATGTTCCATCAGGTATCTGAATGCCTTTGGATCATCGCGTATCGCATCGAGCGTGGCAACAAGCTCCATGTAGCCGTTCTCCACGAGCCAGTTAAACGCCGCCGTATCACGCAAAACATAACGTGTAAATTTATCAATGGCTTCGGCGGGATAACGTTTCATGCCGTAAAGTTACAGTTAATTGACCAGTTTCGCGGTAAGGGTTAAACACTATTTAACACCAAACGTGTTTCAGATTCTTAAAACAAAAGCCGGAGAAAAACTCCGGCCTTCATCTTTCAATTCTTATTTCAAAATCTCGCGGGCAATAACCAGTTTCTGAATCTCACTGGTGCCTTCACCAATAGTACATAGTTTACTATCACGGTAAAATTT
>CALMNJ010000327.1 GCA_937868675.1 uncultured Bacteroidota bacterium
CAAAGGCCTTAAGGATTACCTTCAACGCCACCCTGAAATAAACCGTGTTTGCAGCAAGGAAGGGCGTGTTTCCTTTTTTACCACCGATCTTCCTTCATCATTTGATACGTCGGCAAGCCTTTTTTACGGCAGCGTCATCCGGTCAGAGCACCTCTCTCTTTAAGTTATTTCTTCGATTCAGCTGCCTTTGCTTCAGCTTTTGCTTTTGCCTCCTCCATTTGCTTCATGCAGCGGGCCTCGGCATCATCAATTATTTTCTGAACTTTTTTGTCAATTTCCTGTTTTATTTTCTCGGCCGCTTTTTTTGCTGCGAGCTTCGCTATTGGATTGCCGGCCTGCTCTACTGCTTCATCTGCCTTTGCATACCCGTCCTGTTTTTGTTTTTCGGCTTGCGTCTGTGCCTCTGCCTTTTGTTTTTCGCACTGTGCCTTGGCTTCTTCGAGAATGCGTTTGGCTTCTTCCGCTGCCTTATCAATGCCGGCGTTAAGGGCTTGTGTTGTAACGGTTGCCACAGCGCTCTTGGCTTCGTCTTTCATGCTGGTTTTTACCGTAGGCTTCATAACTGTTCCTCCAAACAAAGCCACCACATTTAATTTTTCGCCAAGTTGCACATTTGTTCCGGCCGCCGCGTTTGCCTGATTCATCAGCCCATTAAGTGCAGAGTTGGCACTGCTGCCAAACATGCTGCGCGGAATTTCCATTTTCCATTTGTAATCAATCGTCTGGTCTAGGCCCGTACTGCCGCTGATGCTGGTTTTAACCGAATTTATTTTGGTGTCAAAAGGTTCGAAGTTGACGCGCCCGTCTTTGATAAAATATTTCAGGTTCAGATCTGTGACGTCCATACTTTTGAGTTGTTCGATTTTGAGGGACTCCCCTAGTTTTACGAACGGAGGAAACCCGCCAACGTTTACTTTATTGGTTTTAAATACCCCGTGGGCATCAACAGTTTTCATGTCGGGCTCCATTTTGTCATTTAGTCCAACCTTAAAGTTTTCAAGTGTGGCGGTAAAAATGCCTTTTGCGTACTGGCCAACTGGGGCTATTTTTTGAACTGTGTTGAAGGTTTTAAATGTATTCTGGATGTCAAAATTTTCTATCTTGAGGTTGAGTGCAGTGGTTGGTTTTTTGATGTTGGTTGTTTCATAATAACCATTCACCGTCAGCGCCCCGCCCATGGTATTCATCTTCAGGTTGGTCATGTTTACCTTTTGATCGCGGATTACAATATTACCGTCCATATTTTCCAGCACCATATTGGTGAAGAGCACCTTTCCGATATGAGCATCAAGATTAAAGTCTATGTTTCCGGGAACCGCAAATGCGCCTGTAGAAGCGCTGCTGTCGGCGGCGGCTGTCGGCGTGGGTGCGGTAGTTGGAGTCGGCGGACCCATCATCTCGTTAAGGTCCATTAAATTACTATTAATCGCAAAAGTGCCTTTTATCATGTCGTTTTTAAAAACATACTGCATGAAGTTTTCAATTTTGCCGTTTGCTTTAACATCGCTTTTACCTAGCATTGCGTCAAATGAGGCCAGCTCCACATACTGCTGTGTAAAGTTGAGTTTCATGGTGTTGAGCATGACCGGGAATGGCAGCGAATCAGACTTGTAATTCATTTTATTAATTTCGAGAGCTCCGCTTGCTTTAAACTTTTCGTATTCCTTTTTATCTATTGCGCTCATGTGGCCATCAACAGAGATGTCGGACTTGATGATACCACTCAGATCATCTCCCTTCGAAAGGGGAACAAAATCCTTAACGCTGGTTAAGTTTATCATGCCCTTAATATGCGCCCTGAGCCCCGGATCTGAAATGGGTGTACTCACATGGGCGCTCATGTCAACAGGGTTTCCCGCCAGGTCGAGATGAAATTTATTTACATCAACCGTTGTGGCATCAAGCACGCCGTTTGGGTTTACAACTTTTACATCAACGTTTATGTTATTCACCGATTTAGGCAGGCTCGGGTATTTAAACATGGCGTCAATAATTGAAAGATTGATGTTAAATGCCGGCATTTGCACAGCATTGTATGTACCCTTTGCATTGCCTTCAAGCGCCAGCTTTCCGGCTGTTTGAACCGAAGCAAAATCTTTCGTGTACACAGCTGGTACCAGCGAAAGGATTGATTTAAACTCGGTTTGTTTTGCCGCAAACTTTAAGTCCATATTTATATTGGTATCAGGCATGGCCATAAAACCATCAAGGCCCAGTGTAAGATCGTTAAGATTAAACTCGTTTTCCCTGAAGGTGAATTTCATGTTGGGCATATCCATATCAATGTCGGCTTTGGCTTTTGCATGCACCTCGCTGAGATAGGCTACGCCACTCATTTTAAACGTTGTTTTTGCAATATCAAGCAGGTTGCTCATCACAAAATTATCCTGCGTAAAATCTCCTTTCAGGCTGTAATTCAGGTTTTCCAGCCGGGAATACATATTGCCCTGCTGATCGTCGTAAACAATATATGCATCGTTTATTTTAAACTCTTTAAGCGTAACATCAAATTTTGTAGCGGCCGTGTCGACAGGAGCAGCGGCGGTGTCTGTTGATGGCTTGGCAATGTCCCAGTTGGCTTTGCCATCGGGCAACACCTTTGCAAGGATTCGTGGTTTATCAATGACGATCGAGTTTATTCCGTATGGGCCACCGCTGAGCACACTTTTTAGATTTATATCAAGCTTTAGCTGTCCTATGCTTGCCAGCGTGTCGCCGGCAAAAGGTTCTATGCCCACCACACTGATATCGCTGATCTCAAACCTAAAATCAGGAAAGGAAGAAATGAGGCTCAGGTCAAACGCTCCAAAGTCAACTTTAGCGTTGAGATTTGCGTTGGCTTGTTCTTTTACAATGCCTACAATCTTATCTTTAAAAATGAAAGGGGCGGTGACAAGCAGTATAATAATTAGCAACAGCGTGATTCCGGTCCATTTCAATATGCGCCTAAAAAGACTTTTTTTTTGTTTTGAGTTACTCATAAATTCCTCCAATTTTCTACGTTAAAAATAAGAAGAAATTAAATAGGGTGCCCGCTTTTACGATCTTGTCGTTTTATGGTTTATTCTGCTACAGAATAGTTAAAATAACCGAGCAAATCGTCCTTACGGTGCTTTGAAACAGGTATTGTTTTATGATTGTTCATGACAACAAAACTACAGTCGCCCTTAATAAAGCGGGACACGTGGTGCAGGTTTATAATAAACGAGTTGTGAATTCGCATAAAGCGCCTGTCTTTTCCGC
>CALMNJ010000328.1 GCA_937868675.1 uncultured Bacteroidota bacterium
CACTTTCCAACCATCGCAGCGCAAAAGAAAGAACAAACACGGGTTCAGGGAGCGTATGGCATCTGCAAATGGCCGTCGCGTGCTCGCCGCCCGCCGCGCCAGAGGTCGCAAAAAACTTACAGTAAGCGACGAAAAATCGCATAAATAAGATTTTACACGTTAAAAATTATTGAGCCGTTATGGAAGTCCATAGCGGTTTTTTTATTGTAAATCACTGACTTTCAACATAAACCGTGATTTGATGCAAATCACCTCCGCCCGGTTTTGCTCAAACCGGATATTATGCCCATTTTTCGCCGTGTCAAACCGTGTTTTATTCATAGTCAATCCTTTTTCGGGTAAGCGGATCGGGGAAAAAACTGCTAAAACGATCGCTGAAAAACTCAGCCATAATAGTGCAGTATCTGAAATTTTTGTAAGTCATAACCTCACTGAACTGAATGCATTTGTTGGCAGCACCAATCTGAATGATTTTGGCTGGATTGGCATTATTGGCGGGGATGGCACCATGCACGGGTTTATGAATGCCGCCCTCAACGCTTACGGCTCGGTTAATCCTCCACTGGCGCTTTTTCCGTGCGGTACCGGCAACGCCTTCAATTTTGATATCGGATGCGCAACGGTTGACGAAACCCTGGCCTGCGTGTTACAAAACAGAACCTCTTATATAGATGTGGCCGAGGTAACGTATGAAAACGGGGAGCGCCTTTGGTCTTTTAACATACTTGGCTGCGGACTGGTGGCCGACATTAACCGGCTGGCTGAAAAATGGCGTTGGCTGGGAGGAATGCGTTATAATGTGGCTTCGGTTATTAAGCTGCTTGGCAACCCCGTGCAGGAATATGAAATAACGACCGATAATGATCGTTTTTCAGGTAAGTACTCCTTTATGCTGGCTTGCAACACACGATACACGGGCAAAGGTATGATGATGGCGCCCCATGCCGAACTTAACGATGGTAAGTTTGATATTATCCTTGTAAAAGCCTGTAGCGCTTTTAAACTGCTTACCCTGTTCCCGAAAATATTCAAAGGTCAGCATCTGGGAGCCGATGTTTTATCCTATTTACAAACCAGTTCACTCAGCATCATTAGCAAAAATGGCCCTCAGCAAAGCAATATTGACGGTGAAATGAAAGGCCAGACGCCTTTTCGTTTTATTGTACACAAAAACAAGGTGCGGGTTTTTGTAAAATAATCCTCCATGAGTACAAGAAAGGCCTAATCACAGCCCTTCCGGGCAGCCATGGCCCTTTAAGATACAAGGTCAGAAATATTAGCTTACGAGTTCCTTCTCAACATCCTTTTCCACCCGAAGATTCTCAATAATAAAGTCCTGACGCTCCTGGGTGTTTTTACCCATATAGTAATTTAAAAGCTCGTTGATACTTGCCTTCTGGTCTATCAGAACAGGTTCAAGGCGCATGTCTTTTCCGATAAAATGTTTGAACTCGTCGGGCGAAATCTCTCCCAGTCCTTTAAAGCGTGTAATCTCGGGCTTTGGCCCCAGCTTGGCAATAGCCGCTTTACGCTCCTCGTCGTTGTAGCAATAAACGGTTTCTTTTTTGTTGCGTACGCGGAACAGCGGTGTTTGCAGTATCTTAACGTGATCGTTTTTTACCAGATCCGGAAAAAACTGAAGGAAAAAGGTAAGCAGCAGTAACCGGATGTGCATACCGTCCACATCGGCATCGGTGGCAATTACCACGTTGTTATAACGCAGGTCGTCGAGCCCTTCCTCAATATTCAGCGCGGCCTGAAGCAAATTAAATTCTTCGTTTTCGTACACCACCTTTTTACCCAATCCAAAACAATTTAATGGCTTCCCTTTAAGGCTGAACACCGCCTGAGTATTTACGTCGCGTGTTTTGGTAATGGAGCCGCTTGCCGAATCGCCCTCGCAAATAAACAGGGTGGTATCCAGCCGGCGTGCTTCTTTTATATCATCCAGATGGGTTCGGCAGTCGCGTAATTTTTTATTGTGCAGCGAGGCTTTTTTTGCTCTTTCGCGCGCAAGCTTTTGAATGCCCGAAAGTTCCTTGCGCTCCCGTTCATTGGCCAGTATTTTAGCTTCAATGGATTTAGCGGTTTCGGGATTTTTATGTAAAAAATTATCGAGTTGTTCTTTGATAAAATCGTTCACAAAGCTCCGCATACTTTGTCCGCCCGGGGCAATTTCCTGCGAACCAAGCTTGGTTTTGGTTTGCGACTCAAACACCGGCTCCTGCACCTTTACTGAAACAGCTGCCACTATTGACTTGCGCACATCCGTCGGATCAAATTCCTTTTTGTAAAACTCACGGATGGTTTTTACAACCGCCTCCCTGAATGCGCCCTGGTGAGTTCCACCCTGCGTCGTGTATTGCCCGTTTACGTAGCTGTAATATTCTTCACTGAAGTGCTCGTTGCTATGGGTCATTGCCACTTCAATGTCCTCGCCCTTGAGGTGAATGATCGGATAAAGAATTTCGCCCGTAATATTTTTTTCCAGCAAATCTTTTAATCCGTTGTCCGATTTGTATTCCTGACCGTTGAGGTAAAGTTTGAGTCCGGTATTTAAAAAGGCATAGTTCCATATCATGCGGTCAATATACTCGTGCACAAAATGGTACTTTTTAAATATGGTATCATCGGGCCTGAACTCTACCAGTGTTCCGTTTTTTTGACCGGCGGCGGCCGTCAGTTTATGATCCTTAACGAGTTCTCCGCGGCTGAATTCAGCGGTTTTGGCCTGCCCGTCGCGATAGGAGGTAACTTTAAAATTAAGCGAAAGTGCGTTTACCGCTTTAGTACCCACACCATTGAGGCCAATTGATTTTTTAAACGCTTCGCTGTCGTATTTACCTCCGGTGTTTATTTTCGAAACCACCTCCACTACTTTACCCAGTGGAATGCCCCGCCCGTAATCCCGTATTGATACGATACCATCTTTTACGGTAATTTCCACTTTGTTGCCTTCGCCCATCATAAACTCGTCAATCGAGTTATCCATCACTTCTTTTATCAGCACATAAATACCATCGTCAAATGCGCTGCCATCGCCCAGCTTGCCAATATACATGCCAGGGCGCATGCGTATATGCTCTTTCCAGTCGAGCGATTTAATACTGTCTTCGTTATAATTTGATTTTGCCATTTCTTAACTCAAAATTTCAACGGTGTAAATAACCGCTTTTTTAGTCCCTCAGGGACCGCTTATTTATAAAATTTATGAACGGATGTGTTTTTATTTTTTGCTTTGGGC
>CALMNJ010000329.1 GCA_937868675.1 uncultured Bacteroidota bacterium
AAAATCACTGTGGCGTGCGCCCGGCCCCGAAGGCGTTGGCCAGTGTGCTTTTTTCGTCAACCACATAGGCACACTTAAGCTGTTTGGCTGCGTAATATTTCACCATTTCATCGAAGCTGTCGTCTTCGTTTCGCTGAGCCTCGTTACTGTTTACTAAAATACATCCAATGCCATTCGCCAGACAAAAATCACTGTATTCTTTAATGCGGCTTTCGCTCAGCTTTACATAAGGACATGTATTACAGCTAAAAACTACAAGAAGCCCTTTGTTGCTTTTCACCTCTCCCAGCGATAGCATTTTTCCTGAAACGTCTTTCATTTTATAATCAGCCTGGGGTATGGGGGCGTTTATGGGAAGCTCTTCATTTGGCGCTGTGCTTATAAACGACAATAATACCGTACAAACCGCCAGCAAAATGAGTACAACAGAAATCTTCGTTTTCATGATAGAAAGTATATAGATCAAAGGTACCGCTTCCTGCGGCGCTGTGCACGGGCGGGCATGTTAAATTTTGAGTCGCAAAATGTTAAAGAAGGAATTGCTACTTGCCAATTTTGTCGCCGTCGTAAGCCCACTTAATATACATGGAGCCCCAGGTAAAACCGCCCCCGAAAGCCGAAAAGATAAGTGTGTCGCCTTTACGCAACTGCTTCTCATAGTCCCACAACAGAAGTGGTAGCGTTCCAGCGGTGGTATTGCCGTAGCGTTCAATATTCATCATCACTTTTTCAGGACCTATGCCCATACGCTGGGCAGTGGCATCAATAATGCGTTTGTTGGCCTGATGCGCTACAAGCCAGGCAACATCCTGAGCTTTTAAGTTGTTTTTTTCCATGATACGCGCACTCACCTCGGCCATATTGTAAACCGCATGTTTAAAAACCGCCTGGCCTTCCTGATAAACATAGTGCATCTTATTATCAACGGTTTCGTGAGAGGCAGGATTAAGAGAGCCACCGGCTTTCATGTGCAAATGCTGACATCCGTTGCCGTCCGAGTGCAGTATAAAATCCTGCACACCTACATCTTCGCTTGTTGGTTCCAGAAGTATGGCTCCGGCACCATCACCAAAAATCACGCAGGTGGTGCGGTCCGTGTAATCAATAATACGGCTCATCATGTCGGCGCCAACTACCACCACTTTTTTGTAGCGGCCTGTTTCGATAAACTGAGAGCCGGTTGCCAGACTGTATAAAAAGCCAGAACAGGCAGCGCTCACGTCGTAGCCCCATGCGTTTTTAGCACCAATTTTTGCGCAGATGAGGTTTGATGTGGACGGAAAAACATAATCCGGTGTAACGGTGCCGCAAATGAGGAGGTCAATTTCTTCCGGGCTGATCCCCCGTTTCTGGCACAGAAGCTTAACGGCCTCTACACACATGTCCGAGGTGGCTTTTTTAGGGTCTTTCTCAATATGCCTTTCCTTAATCCCGGTGCGGGTAGTGATCCACTCGTCGGTGGTATCAATCATTTTTTCCAGATCTGCATTCGTCAGAACGTTATCAGGAAGGTGACCGGCAACGGCAGTAATAGCGGCTTTTATCATCACTGGAATACTTGCGTTATTTTATCATTCAGGCGGGCGTCAACCACCTCGCGGGCCAGCATAAGCATATTTTTAAATGCCACTGAGCTTGAAATACCATGGCCAATAAGCACGTTGGCATTTATGCCCAGTACAGGCGTACCACCATATAATTCGTAATTAAACTTGTCGAAATACTCATCACTCCGGTTCCGTGCTTTTATAACATCATAAAAAGCCTCGGCCGTTTTAAGCAACACGTTGCCTACAAAGCCCTCACAGACGATGACATCTGCTTTGTCAGAGAAGAGCTCACGTCCCTCAACATTACCTACGAAATTAAAATCTTTTGAGTCCTTCATGAGGGCGTAAGCGGCTTGCGAAACCAGGTTCCCTTTTTCCGGCTCTTCACCAATGTTTAGCAGCCCGACTTTTGGATTTTTTACTTTATAAATTTCGTGTGAGCAAATAGAACCCAATATACCAAACTGGTACAACACATCGGGCTTGCAATCGGCATTGGTGCCAACATCAAGCAACAAACCAAAACCACCGTTTTCTTTAGGAAGCAGCGTTGTGATGCAGGGACGAATAACGCCCGGAATGGCCTTTACCGTGAACATGGAACCCACCAGCATGGCACCCGTGTTTCCGGCGCTGGCAAAAGCATCCAGCTTTTTTTCTTTTAAAAGTTTGAAGCCCAGAAAAATGCTGCAATTTGGTTTTTGCGAAAAAGCTTTTGTAGGGCTTTCACCCATTTCAATTACCTCGGTGGTGTGCACGTAATCAAACCTGTTGGGATCTATGCCGTTATCATTAAAGTACTTTTTTGCCACGTCGCTGTCGCCAATCAGAACCAGCTTAACATCAGACGGTAGTTCAGTTAATGCCATTACGGCTCCTTCAAGGCAGTTTTTCGGAGCAAAATCTCCGCCCATAATGTCGAAGCCTATATTCATATTTACTCTTTGAGGTGTTTAACGAAAGTACAATTATACAATTTTATATTTTGACAAACATTTAAAAAAATTTGTTTTATCACGTTTTAAT
>CALMNJ010000330.1 GCA_937868675.1 uncultured Bacteroidota bacterium
GGCAGGGTTTGCACATCCACCTGCGAGGGCGGAAACGAAGGCTCCTGGCTTTGTGCCTGCAATACCACATAATTCCATTTTTGTGAATTGATTTTGGAAATGCTGGTGCTATTGGTGAAATGATTATTGAATGTAAACCCGCCCGGACAATTGCTGTCAAACACCAGGCTATCGCCATTTGCCAATGCAAGATCGCTGATGAGTTGCGGCAGATTATTTACATAGGTGTAACTGTTGCCCAAAAAAAGCACCTTGATTTTTTTCGTGTTTTGTGCGTTGATTGACAGAGATACAAAAAGGCAAAACAATACTATTGCCAAGACGCGTTTTTTATTTTTATACATAACAGTATTCGTCCTTTCCTTCAGGTCTATAAGCCTGCGTTAATACGTTTGATTTCAACATACTCTTTATGGTTGTGCCTTTCGAAATTACTTTTTAATTATGCAAAATTTTTGGCTATTGAGTAACCGGCTCATTTTAGCAAGTAACTAATCGGCAACAGTTATTATAACATTGCCGGTTTTTTGCCCTGACTCCACATAGCGATGAGCTTCCACAATATGATCCAGTGTGTATTTTCGATCAATCACCGGATTAAATTTTCCTGCCTCCACCAGTTCCTTCAAAAACATTACATCCTCCTTTGTTATGGAGGGAATGGGAAACAATAGTTTTTTACCCCCGCTCAGGGCCGTGCTTAGCGCATAGAAAATATTCTCGCCATTTTTACCCAGTTCGGTAGAGATGTAAATTCCCTTTTCGGTAAGCAGGGGCTTGCACTGCCCAAACGAGCTTTTGCCAACGGCGTCGAAAATAAACTCATACCTGTTGCCCGTTTGCGTAAAATCCTGCGTTTGATAATCAATAACCTCGTCAGCCCCAAGCGATTTAATGAGTGTCACATTTTTTGTATTACCAACCGCTGTTACCCTTGCGCCGAAATGCTTCAATAAAGGCACTGCCGCCGAACCGATGGCTCCCGTAGCGCCATACACCATCGCGCGTTGACCGGCCTTCACCTTAGCCGCTCTGATATCCACCAGTGCGTAATGTGCGCCCTCGGTAATGGCTGCGGCCGCATCAAAGTGCATTGTTGCGGGCATTTGTGCAATGGCACCCGTTTCAGAAATGGCAAGGTATTCGGCGTGCCCGCCAAATGTTTTATCGTTGAAGCCAAACACCCGGTCGCCTTTTTTAAAGGTGGTTACCGCGGGTCCTGTTTCTTCCACAACGCCGGCAAACTCGCAGCCAAGAATTTGATTTTTCGGTTTCAGGAGACCACTCCAGAAACGCGACACAAAATACTCCGCACTTCTAAATCCGGTATCCGTGCGGTTTACAGTGGATGCGTACACTTTTACCAGCACTTCATCTTCTTCCGGCACCGGCTTGCTCACACTGGCCAGCCGCACCACTTCAGGCGGACCGTATTTTGTATATACTGCTGCTTTCATCGTAATGGTTTAATTTATTCAGTCCCTGTGTTGCAAGTAAATCCCGCCTTATTAAGGTTCGTTATTTCATTCACGCTGGTTCGCTCTTTTATTGCTGTTGCGCTTCCGCCTCTTTTCTTCGTTAAAGCCCATTTGATGCTATTTCTGAAATTTTACCGGTCGGGTATTTTCCGCTAACCGCAATTTATCCAATAACTTCGATTTTGAGCTTAAATTTAGCATGTACAGGCTTCTTAAGAAAGTAATTTCGTGCAACGTTACCAAGGAAGACCAGAGGTCCCCTTACAATCCCAACTTTCGTTTAACTGGTTAAAGAAACAGGCTGTGTAAAAACAACCCGCAGCGTAGCATCTGAAATACCGGCAAAATTTGCCTTAAAACTCAATTTAT
>CALMNJ010000331.1 GCA_937868675.1 uncultured Bacteroidota bacterium
TAAATAGTAAAGAACCTTTTTTGAAAAAAATCACTGCTATACTTTTTCTTTTCGCCTTTATGGCTTATTCAGGTCATGTGGAGGCTCAAACGGGCGGACGTAAGGGCGAAAAACGTATCCGTATTAAATCGCGCAGGCGGGGCGATCACATTCTTACCCAATACAAAAGCCATGGACACGCCGATGAATTTGCACGTGGCAGCAGCGGGCGCCGGGGACGCTTTGCAAAACTTTTTTACCGGGCAAAGCCATCGTGGCGTGTGCACAAAACAAACAACTTCAGCAACAACCGCGATAACCGTGACCTTTTCACACGCTTCAGGCAAAAGGGGCATATGGATAACAGCGAAACGCAGAGCCGCCAAAACTTTGACCGGAACAGGAAGCGCGATCACGGCAGCCGTAGTTTCAAATCGCGGAAATATCAGCGAAACAAATAAGCACTGGCTTTTTATTAATTTTGCCCACATTTATGAACGTATTGATACTTGGCTCAGGCGGTCGCGAGCATGCATTTGCCTGGAAAATTGCGCAGAGCACACAGCTACAAAACCTGTATATAGCCCCGGGTAACGCCGGCACAGCCCATTGCGGAACCAACGTGAACATTGCCGTAACGGATTTTGAAGCAATTAAAAACTTTGTGTGGGAAAAAGACATTGACCTGGTTCTGGTGGGCCCCGAAGATCCGCTGGTAAAAGGGATTCATGATTTTTTTCTAAGCGATGCCGTGCTGAAAGACATCCCGGTGATAGGCCCCAAAAAAGACGGGGCCATGCTGGAAGGCAGCAAGGATTTCAGCAAACAGTTTATGATGCGCCACGGCGTACCCACAGCACGTTATGCCAGTTTTACAAAAAGCACTGTTGAAGAAGGGAAAACATTTCTTGAAACACTACAGCCACCGTTTGTACTGAAAGCGGATGGTTTGGCCGCCGGCAAAGGCGTTTTGATAATTGACGGCATGAATGAGGCCAAAGCCGAGCTTGAGAATATGCTGGGCGGGAAATTTGGCGAGGCGGGCAACACGGTTGTTATTGAGGAGTTTTTAAAAGGCATTGAGCTTTCGGTGTTTGTGCTCACCGATGGAAAATCATACAAGCTTCTGCCGGCGGCCAAGGATTACAAGCGCATTGGCGAAGGCGACACAGGACTAAACACGGGTGGCATGGGGGCTGTGAGTCCTGTACCTTTTGCCGACGAGGCCTTTCTTAAAAAAGTAGAGGAGAAAATTGTGAAGCCAACCGTTGCGGGTTTAAACGCGGACGGCATTGACTACCGGGGCTTTATTTTTATTGGCCTGATGAACTGCGGGGGCGAACCCTTTGTAATTGAATATAACTGCCGGATGGGCGATCCGGAAACGGAAGTGGTTATTCCGCGTATTAAATCAGATTTGCTTGATCTGCTGGAGGGAGTGGCCACGCAAACGCTGCACGAAAAAACCTATGAAACCATAAGCGAAACTGCTACAACGGTAGTGATGGTAAGTGGCGGCTACCCAGGCAATTTTGAAAAAGGAAAAGTGGTGAGCGGACTCGGCAATCCGGGCGATTCCATTGTTTTTCATGCGGGTACAAAACAGGAGGGCGAGGCTGTGCTGACCAATGGTGGCAGGGTGTTTGCGATTACCTCGTTTGGAAAAACCATCCGCGAAGCGGTGAGTAAAAGTTTTGGAACGGCCGATAAAATAACCTATGAAGGCAAATATTTGAGACGGGATATTGGCAAGGATTTGGGGGGGTAAAATTTTATCTTATCTTTGTTAAGGTTAACCCACAATTAATGAAGAGTGCCAGGCCATTATCAAAACTATTTTTTGTTTTTATCTTACTGATCGCGGCAAATTCTGTTTATGCCCAGCAGGCCAACACCTGGATTTTTGGAAACAATGCAGGAATGAGTTTCAGTACAAGCCCTGCAACACCCTTTAACGGCGGACAAACATCACAACCCGACAACACGAGTACTATTTCGGACGCGAATGGGAATCTTCTTTTTTACACAAATGGAATTAATGTTTGGACGAAAACACATACCATCATGCCTAATGGAAGCGGACTTGTTGGGCATGTTTCAGCAGGACAATGTGCCGTGATTGTTCCGGTACCATGCAGCGCTAACAAATACGTGATCTTTCATGTTACCGAATATGCTTCGCCTGGTTATCTTAATTACACAGTCGTAGATATGTCGTTAAACTCTGGTTTTGGCGATGTGGTAAGTGGACAAAAGAATGTTTCTTTGGGTTCGGGCTGGACCGAAAAAATTTGTGCCTATTACAATGCTTCAGGTAATAATTACTGGGTCCTGGTTCACAAATGGAATTCTGATCAATTTGTTGCCTTCAGCGTTACCAACAATAATATTGCCGTGCAATCGGTAACAACATCCATTGGCAGTGTACACAACTGTGGTACCTATAGCGGTACCCACGATGCAATGGGACAATTAACCTTTTCTCCGGATGGCAGTAAAGTTGCCAATGCATTGACATGTCAGGACAGTTACGAACTTTTCGACTTTAATTTAACCACCGGTCTACTTTCAAATTCGGTCAGCATCAGCAGCGATGGTTTGAAAGCCTGGGGAACGGCGTTTTCACCGAACAGCAGTGTTTTATATGTTAACACACTTTTTGGTAACAACATTTATCAATTTAATTTATCAAGTTCAAACCCGAGCGTTATTGCCGCATCAAAATATACTGTAGGAACTGAGTCTGGCTCAGGTTATCATTTTGGTTATATGGAACTAGGGCCAAACGGGAAACTATATATTGCGAAGCCAAACAGCTACTCTGTCAGCATTGTAAATAATCCAAATGCAACAGGTTCCTCGTGTAATTTTTCGATGTTCGGGCAAAGCACTGGCAGCAATTTATCATCGCACGGTCTTTCAAGAATAGCGTATAATATTCCTTCCGGTCAAAGTACATCTTCGCTCAATATTACGGTTAGCAGCAATCCGGGGAGTTTTTCTGTTTGTCAGGGACAGTCATTAACCGTAAGTGCAACGGGTGCAAATTCATTTTCCTGGAGTACAAGCGCTGTGTCTCATAGCATTACCGTTGCACCGGTTTCAACAACTATTTACACAGTAACAGGCAGCGGCTCCTGCTCAAGTAATACAATTACAACGCAAGTAGTATTCACGGTTAATGTTAACCCTTCACCAACTATTTCAGTGACCGGAAATAACAATATATGCCCGGGAAATACGGCCACTCTCAGCTCCAATGGCGCCAGCTCATATACCTGGAGTCCCGGTGGTCAAACTACTTCTCTTATTTCTGTCAGCCCTGTCGCATCAACTGTTTTCACAGTTTCAGGCAATAACGGTAATGGTTGCGTGGGTACATCTACCTATAATTTACTGGTTGCCGCCAACCCTGTAATAACCATTGCTGGCAACAACACGGTGTGTGCCGGACAGTCTGTAAACCTGTCGGCTGTTGGAGCGAATTCTTATACCTGGAGCACAGGTGCTTTGAATTCGGTACTTGTTCTTATACCACTCTCTTCGGGCACATATTCTGTTAGCGGCAGTAATTTAAATGGTTGTCTGGGCTCTGCAAGCATTAGTATAAATGTAGTACCAATGCCAACTATTGGCGTTAACGCCACTTACTCCATTTGTTCGGGTCAAAACGCCACCCTGAGTGCTACCGGTGGCAGTACCTATTTATGGAATTCCGGCGCCACGAATCCCTCCATCATCGTTTCACCTTCAAACACGAGCATATATACTGTTACGGGCACTTCCTCCGGCGGTTGTGCAGCGCAAGCCACTGCACAGGTTCTTGTGATGCAAACACCCAGTTTGTCCATTGCAGGCAACTTTACCATTTGTACGCGCCAAAGTACAACACTCAGCGCTACCGGCGCAAGTTCCTATTCATGGAGCAATGGGGTTTTTGGTAATATCAATGTTCTTTCTCCTGCGGTTACGGGCACATACAGTTTATTGGGTACATCTGCACAAGGTTGCCAAACTACCAGTACTCTTACCGTAACCGTGAATGAATGTTTGGGTGTTAAACCAGTGAATGAAAGGAACTTCATAAAAATTCGTCCGAATCCAGCTACAGATTATATACAGTTTGAAGCTTTAACAATATCCGACTACAACATCCGGGTTTTCGATGCATCGGGAAAGCTAATATTGGAATCAATGGTGCAGCCAGAAATGAAAGTTAACATCGCAGAATGGCCCCAGGGCCTATATTTTATTGAAGCAACCAACGGAGTTCAAAACTTTCATAGTAAGTTTGTAAAAAACTGAACCTTTGCTTTTAGCGCTTATAAAAAAGGAGTTTGTGCTTGAATTCAGGCAAAAGTCAACACTGGGCGCTGTGCTCGTGTATGTGGCCGGAACCATTTTTGTGAGTGCACTTTGCTTTAAAGCCCGGCTTGACAAGCCTACCTGGAACGCCCTTTTTTGGGTAATAAGCCTTTTTACCTCGGTGACCATAAGCGGCAAGAGTTTTTTAAAAGAAACCGGAGGTCAGGCCCTGTACAGCTATCTTTACTACAACGCCCGCCAGTTTATTCTGGCAAAAATGCTCTACAATATGATCTTTATGCTGGGGCTAAGCATCATCACCTTCCTTTTTTACGGGTTCTTTATCAGCAACGAAGTTCAAAACCTGCCCTTTTTTCTGCTAGTTTTAACGCTGGCTTCCACCGGTTTGGCGGCCGTACTCAGTTTAATGAGTGCCATTGCGGCCAAGTCGAGCGGCAGCTTTGCCATGATGAGCATTCTGAGTTTCCCGGTGCTGATGCCCCTCATTCTGGTGGTAATCCGTCTTAGCAAGCAGGCTGTTGACGGCATTGAATGGGCAGGCGTAAGCCTCGACCTGTTGCTGGTGCTTGCGGCCCTCAATGTTTTAACCCTCACCCTATCATTTCTGTTATTTCCGTATCTTTGGCGGGATTAAAAAACCGGTCGGCAAAGGGCCGTTTTTGATTATGAACGACTCGAAAAAAGCGACTGCCACTTTTATCTCATCCGGCCACATAAAATCAGGCGGAAGAGCGAAACAATCCTGTTACCGGTTCACATCACAAACGCCTGCTTCCGCGTGAAAAGACACTGGTATAAAATAGCTTCGGCAATGCTCATTTTTTACACGCTGGTAGTGGGTCTGCTAAACCCCGTTCCGCGCCTTGATATCCTTAACGAAACCATACGCAACGTGTATTACCATGTGCCGATTTGGTTTGCCCTGCTGTTTATGATGAGTGTTTCGTTGTATTACAGCATTGTTTCACTTGCCGGAAATGAAATACCATCCGACTCGAAGGCCTATAATGCCGCGCTGGTAGGGTTTTTCTTCAGCCTTCCGGGCATTGCCACCGGCTCCTTGTGGGCTCGCTTCACCTGGGGCACCTGGTGGACCTTTCAGGATCCTAAACTTAACGGTGTTGCCATCAGCATTCTCATTTACCTGGCTTATTTTATTCTGCGCCGCTCGGTTGAGGACGAGATGAAACGAGCAAGAATTGCTGGCGTTTACAATATTTTTGCTTACGTAATGATGATGGTTTTTATTATGGTGATGCCCCGGCTCACCGACTCGCTGCACCCCGGCAACGGCGGTAATCCGGCCTTTAGCAAGTACGATCTGAACAGCAATATGCGCCTCGTATTTTACCCTGCCGTGGCAGGATGGATATTGTTTGGCTGCTGGCTGTTTGAACTTAAAAACCGAATTACTTTTTTGAATGAAAAATCACAAGATTAAAAATGCGGCCCTTGTGGCCTTTTTGTGTTTAACCTTTCTGGCCGGCGCGCAACCTGCGGCTGACCCCGAGATGGCCGATACCATGCGGCAGGACGGCAAAATATACGTAGTGATTGGTGTGCTTGCCATCATTTTTGCGGCCATCATCCTTTTTCTGATTTACCTTGAGAGAAAAGTGAAAAAACTGGAAGACAGACAAAACAAAAAATAATACAGGAACCGCACAGCAAAAAAATGAAAAAGCTGCACATCATAGGAATCATCATCATAGCCATTGCTATTGGTGTCATTTTTGTCTCACTCAAAAACACAAGCCGTTATGCCAACTTTACGGAAGCCACGGCCAATCCCGATACTGAGTTTCATGTAGTAGGCAAGCTCGATAAAAATCTTCCGCAGCTTTACGATCCCAAAATAAATCCCGATGAGTTCAGCTTCAGCATGATTGATAATAACGGCGTGGAGAAACAGGTAGTGCTTCACAAAAGCCGTCCGCAGGATTTTGAGAAAAGCGAACAGATTGTTTTGATAGGCAAAATGAAAGATGGCGCATTTCATGCCAACGATATTTTAATGAAGTGCCCAAGCAAATACAATGATGCTAACCCCCAGGTAAACTAAGCCTGATGGAACCGATCGAATATGCAGGAGAACATTTGTGGGCCGGACAACTCGGTCACGGGTTTGTAATACTCTCTTTTGTTGCCGCCATTCTTGCCTGCGTTTCGTTTGTGCTTGCCGCAAAAAACAGCGCTTATATAAGGCTGGCACGCTGGTCGTTCAATATGCACGGCTTTTCGGTCATCGGCATTGCGCTTACCCTCTTCGTCATGCTGTTCAATCATTTTTTCGAATACCAGTATGTGTGGCAGCACAGCAACACCGAGATGAGCATGAAGTATATTCTCTCCTGTTTCTGGGAGGGACAGGAAGGCAGCTTTTTGCTCTGGACATTCTGGAACGTGGTGCTAGGCTGGCTTCTCAGGTATCAGTTAAAGAACAGCGAGTGGGAGGCACCGGTAATGGCAGTGATTGCGTTGGTCCAGGTATTTCTGGCCAGCATGATTCTGGGTCTGTATTTTAATGATTATAAACTCGGCACCAATCCGTTTTTATTGCTGCGTGAACACCCGGATTTTGCGCAGGCACCGTTCGTTAAAATGCCCAATTATCTGGCCAAACTCAACGGCAGGGGGCTTAATCCGCTGCTGATGAATTACTGGATGACCATTCATCCGCCAACCCTGTTTTTGGGTTTTGCCTCCACGATTGTGCCATTTGCTTTTGCCATTGCGGCGCTTTGGAACCGCCGGTATCACGAGTGGCAGCGGGTGGCCTTGCCCTGGACTTTTTTCGGAATTCTGGTGCTTGGTGTGGGTATTCTGATGGGTGGCGCCTGGGCTTATGAGGCCTTAAGCTTTGGCGGATTCTGGGCCTGGGATCCGGTCGAAAACTCATCGCTTGTGCCGTGGCTGGTGCTGGTGGCCGCCGGGCACACCATGATCATTAACCGTCATCGCGGAGGCTCGCTATTTACTACGCATTTTTTGTCAATCGGAGCCTTTTTGCTGGTACTTTATTCCACGTTTCTTACCCGCAGCGGTATCCTTGGCAACAGTTCGGTACACGCTTTCACCGATCTTGGCATGACTGGTCAGCTGGTAATTTATGTACTCACGTTTATTTTCATCAGTGTGTTTCTTCTGTCGCACGAATTACTATTAAAGGTAAGCTACGTGATTATTTCCCTGTTAATGCTGGCTTCAGCCATTTTTATTGGTTATGCCAAAATCACCCTGCTCGTGTGGCTGTTTTTTTCCGCCGTGTTGACGGTAGCCTCTTACCAGTTATTTTTTCCGAAAGAAAAAGAAGAAGAAAATTTATTTTCAAGAGAGTTCTGGATGTTTGTAGGTGCATTGTTGTTGATGCTTTCATCACTTATCATTACCTATTTTACTTCGGTGCCTGTCATCAACAAGTTATTTGGTACCGAAACCGCGCCACCCAAAGTGCCAACCTACAATACGTGGACCATACCCTTCGCCATTCTGGTGATGCTGCTTGTGGCCACAGCACAATTCTTAAAATACAAACAAAACCATACAAAAAAATTCCTGAAACGCTCATCCTATAGTTTTGCGCTGGCGGTGGTTTTTGGCCTCGTATGCACCATTCCATTATATTTTATCGGTGATTACGCGCATTCACATTCAGGCTGGGAGTTGGTAACCTATTCGCTGCTATTTATTACATCGTTATATGCTGTGCTTGCCAACGCGGATTACTGGCTGAATGTATTGGGCGGAAAAGTGAGTAAGAGCGGTGCCGCCATAGCGCATATTGGTTTTGCGCTCATCATGCTTGGTGCTCTTGTTTCAACATCCAAAAAGGCTACCATCTCAAAAAACACAGCGGCGCAACCTTTAAAAAGCCTTGGCGAAAATTTTGACGATAACAAAAGCATCCTGTTAACAAAAGGCGACACGGTGGCCATGGGCCCTTATCTGGTAAGCTATCAGGGCAAAAAAAGAGAAGGCATTAATGTTTACTTTAAGGTTGACTATTATAAAGTCAACAAGGATAACAAACCTGAATATGATTTTTCGCTTGAACCCCACATACAGGATAATCCCAGAATGGGCAAGGCTGCCGAACCTGATACACGGCATTACCTGAACCGCGACATCTACACACATGTAACCTATGCCGACCTGAATACCGAAGCCCGGGACGCGCATGCAGACTCCTATTCGAGTCCGCAAAATTTTGTAAGGCATCGTGGCGACACCATTTATGCCGGCAGCGTCATGGTTATAGTGGACTCTTTGCGGACGAATCTCACCGAAAAGGAATACAGCCGCAACGACTCATTACTGGAAGTAACCGCGGTGCTTCGCTGTGTTGATTCAAGGTTAAAAGTTTATTACGCGCGACCCCGTTTTATTATTAAAAAGACCACAATGATTCCCGACGAAGCGGTGGTAGAGGAACTTGGACTTAAATTTGTTTTCTGGAAAATAAATCCTGAAGACGGAAGCATTGAATTAGAGGTGAGTGAACGCGCATCGAATGCAAAGGACTTTATCGTTATGGAGGCATACGTGTTCCCCTATATTAATGTATTGTGGCTTGGATGCCTGGTAATGGCCTTTGGTACTTTTATTGCCATAAGGGAGAGAATGCGTAAATTGAAACCAGGAACAGAAATAAAGGATGTACACAAAACCTGATAACAGGATAAAAGTGGCGCTGATAGGCTGCGGGAATGTTGCCTGGCATATATGCGCACACTTGTGCAGACAAAAAAAAATCAGACTCCACGTTTACAATCACCGTCACAGCCCATCGCTCGAAAGCCTGCGACACGAATTTAATTGCCAGGTATTTCCAGACCTCGGACACATCGAGACTGATGCAGACTACTACATTCTGGCGGTATCGGATTCAAAAATCAGTGAAACAGCGCGTAAAATAAAACCCCATAAGGTGAATGCCCTTCTTGTACACACCTCCGGCAGCGTTGACCTTGATAGTCTTGGTGAACGCGTACATGCTACGGCCGTGTTGTATCCACTACAGTCATTTACCCGGCTTAATCACACAAACTGGAACGAGGTGCCGGTTATTCTAGAAGCAGACAATAAAACATCCCTCAACGCTGCCAAAACACTTGCCGCTCTGTTTTCAAAGCATATTTTTTCGGCATCACACAAAGAACGTTTACACCTTCATTTGGCTGCCGTGCTGGTAAATAATTTTACCAACGCACTTTTTGAAGCAGACTATAATGTGCTTGGAAACAAAAAAAAGAATTTTACTTTGCTGATGCCGCTGATTGCAAACACGGTGTCAAAACTTGACACCATGATCCCGGCTCAGGCCCAGACCGGGCCCGCAAAACGTAACGACAGGAACGTAATAAAAAAACACCTCAAAATGCTCAAGGATGACAAGGATCTCTCAAAAATTTATGTGATGATGAGCGAGCTTATAAAGACCCAACAAACGAAACATGCTAAACTTTAAACAGAAGCTAAACAGCATAACCACTTTTATGTTCGACATTGACGGCGTTCTGACGGATGGCAAGGTGCTGGTTATGGAAAGCGGGGAAATGGTAAGAAATCTTAACTCGAAAGATGGCTACGCCCTGCACATGGCTGTAAGCAAGGGTTACAGGATTGCCATCATCAGCGGAGGAAATAATGTGGCAGTAAAAAACGTTCTGAAGCGGACGGGAATTGAGGATGTTTTTATCGGGCAGCACGACAAACTGGGCTGCTACACGGATTACATGACAGCGCAAAACCTGAAAGATGAGG
>CALMNJ010000332.1 GCA_937868675.1 uncultured Bacteroidota bacterium
GAAACCATCGCGCCAGCCAATTTTTTTTCCTTCTTCATAGGTACGTCCATAGTAAGATATGCCCACCTCATAAATCCGGATGCGTTCGATGCGTGCTATTTTTGCCGTAACCTCGGGCTCAAAACCAAAGCGTTGTTCGCGCAGCGCAAGCCCTTTAACAATATCGGACCTAAACAGTTTGTAGCAGGTTTCCATATCGGTGAGGTTAAGATTCGTGAACATATTGCTTAAAAACGTAAGAAGCTTATTGCCGATGGAGTGCCAGAAAAAGAGAATACGGTGTGGCTGACTTCCCATAAAGCGGCTGCCATACACCACATCCGCCATGCCATTCAGTATTGGTTTTAGCAGCAGGTTGTACTCTTCCGGGTCGTATTCAAGGTCGGCATCCTGAATTACAATGTAATCGCCGGTGGATTCATTAATCCCGGTATGCAATGCCGCTCCCTTACCCTTGTTTATCTCGTGTTTTCGATATTGGATGTTTAGTGAAGGATTGTTTTTTGAATAGTTGAGTATGGCTTCCTCGGTATTATCCTTCGAGCAATCGTTTACAATAATTATTTCCTTTTCGAATCCACCATTCAGTTGTACCAGTTTTATTTTATCAAGAATCAGATGTATGGTTTTGCCTTCATTGTAGGCAGGTATAACGATGGATAGCTTCATTAAAAATCTTAAAACGCCTGTAAAGATAATTTATTATTACAATGTGTGGGGAAAAAACACACGGTTTACAAGCCGCAGGCCACGCCTGTTTGGCGTTGTGGCACCAATGCATTAGCTTTACGCCGGTGAATAAAAAAGTGCTGGTTATAACCTATTACTGGCCGCCCAGCGGAGGTGCCGGGGTGCAACGATGGCTTAAGTTTGTGAAGTACATGCGCAATTTTGGCTGGGAACCGGTGGTTTATACTGCCTCCAATGCCGAAATGCCCGTAATTGACAAAAGCCTCGAAAAAGAAATACCAGCCGGCATTACCGTTCTGAAAACACCTATATGGGAGCCCTACGATATTTACAAAAAGTTTACCGGCCGTAAAAAAGAAGACCGCATTAACGCCTCTTTTTTGAACGAGGGAAAAAAAGGTGGATTTACTCAAAAACTGAGTGTTTGGATACGCGGTAATTTTTTTATACCCGATGCGCGCCGTTTTTGGATAAAGCCCAGTATTAACTACCTGGTGGATTACGTGCGGCAAAACAATATCCGGCATGTGGTGAGCAGCGGCCCGCCACACAGCATGCATTTAATTGCGTTGGGCCTTAAAAAGGCCCTGCCCGAATTAAACTGGGTAGCCGATTTTCGCGACCCCTGGACACACATTGATTTTTACGATAAACTGATGCTGAGCCCGCCTGCCGACAAAAAGCATAAGAGACTTGAGTTAAAGGTAATCGCACATGCCGACCGGGTACTAAGCATTGGCACTCAAATGAGTGATGAGTTTGCCGATATTTTATTTAATAAAACAGGCACAAGGCCCGATAAATTCAGGGTAATAACGAACGGTTACGATCGCGAAGACATTCCGCAAAGCAAAGGAGAAAAAGACCGCAAATTCAGTCTGGCACACATTGGCACATTGGTAAAAGACAGGAATCCCGATGTATTGTGGCGCACGTTGCGCGAACTGGTGAATGAGAATCAGGCATTTGAGGCACAATTGGAAATAAAACTTGTTGGTAAAGTAGATGTTTTTGTAAGAGAAGAAATTGAAAAACATGGCCTAAGCCGGTATGTGCGCAACATTGATTATTTGCCGCACAATGAAGTCATAGCCGAGCAGCAGCGATCGCATGTGTTGCTGTTGCTGGTAAACAATACCAAAAACGCAAAGGGCATATTAACCGGAAAGTTTTTTGAATACCTGGCTTCGGGTGCACCGGTGCTGGCCATTGGCCCCGAAGATGGTGAACTTGCCGGCATCATTAAGGAAACAGGATGCGGATTTGTGAGCGGTTTTAACAACCACGAGTTATTGAAACAGCAGTTGCTGAAACTATTTACAGGCCAATTGCCTGCGCGCAATGAAAAGGCTGCCCAAAGTTACGACAGGCGTGAGCTTACAAAAAAACTTTGCGAGTTGCTAAACGGGTTGAATTAAGCGCTGTGAAGATTTAGTTTTTCAGTTAAAAACGTGGCCGTTTTGTTGGTGTAGAATTTATCCCTGAACTGCCCCACCCATTGAATTCCCCTAATGCTGTTGGTAAGAAACATTTCATCGGCATTCATTAAATTATAAAGGGTAAGCGGGCTTTCAAAAGCGAGTATTTTGTGTTCGGCGGCAATGGCCAATATCTGTTTACGCATAATTCCGGCCACACACCCTTCGCTGAGCGGTGCGGTGTAGATGGTTCCGTTTTTTACCATAAACACGTTAGAGCTTACACTTTCGCATACGTTTCCCATTTCGTTAATGAGCAGACATTCGTCCAGCTTCATGCTTTGTTTAGACAAACCTGCCATGACATAAAACAAGGCGCTTCCGGTTTTAATACCTGACAATTTGTTCACCGGTTTTTTTATATCGGCATACACGTCTACCCACAGGCCTTTCTGGTTAAGTTCAAAAGCACCGTCCAGCAGTTCACTTTCAATCAGGAATGAAATATCGTTGCTTTCGGGTGAATAGTAGCCGCCGTCGTTTCTGAACACCGTAAGGCGAACGCGGGCGTGGGGCGCATGCACATTGTGTTTAAGCAGGTTCACAATCTGCTCGAACATATTTTCCGTATTAAATTCGGCTGGCAGGTTCATGCGCATTACTGTCATGCCCAGCTTAAGCCTGGCAATGTGATCGCGCAAAAACATCACTTTATTGTTACACACCCGGATACTTTCAAAAAGCGAATCGCCGTAGCGGAAGGCACGGTTCTGGAAACTAACGCTTGGCTCATAAACGCTTATGAGATGCCCGTTCAGTATGCAATAGTTTCCTGTGTTCATCGGTGCCGCTAAGTTTGCAAATATCACCTTTCGGGGCCTTTTAAATCAATTAAATTAATAACAGGCAGCGGTTCATTATATATTTATCCGAGCCGGGATTGTGAGCGCATAACTGACAAAATTGCGCATGGATATTTTTTGTATTTAATTTGATATACAAAAGGGTAACAACTAAATTTGATAATCACTAAAAACCAACATTATGTTCGACAACAATGAATTTCGCAAGTATGCCACCAAACATGCCGGCATCAACAGCCTTACCTATGACTCTTACACTTCAAGAATACAGTCCTCGCTTACACCTTACATTATTGAGGAGCGCTCGCTGAATGTGGCGCAGATGGATGTTTTTTCGCGTTTGATGATGGACCGCATTATTTTTCTTGGAACGGGTATCAACGACCAGGTAGCCAACATTGTGCAGGCCCAGCTTTTGTTTCTTGAAAGCGTTGATGCTAAAAAAGACATCCAGATTTACGTGAACTCGCCGGGCGGCAGTGTGTATGCCGGACTTGGCATTTACGACACCATGCAGATTATTAAGCCCGATGTGGCCACCATTTGCACCGGCATGGCCGCCAGCATGGGCGCTGTGCTGCAATGTGCCGGAGCCAAGGGCAAGCGCACCGCACTTAAACATGCGCGCATCATGATTCATCAGCCGTTAGGTGGTGCCGAAGGACAGGCCAGCGATATTGAAATTACTGCGCGTGAGATACAGAAACTGAAAAAAGAACTTTACGAAATTATTGCTCATCACAGCGGGCAGACCTATGAAAAAGTGTGGGCCGACAGCGACCGGGATTACTGGATGATTGCTTCAGAAGCCAAGGAATATGGCATGATTGACGAAGTGCTTGAGAAGAAATAATCCTTACAATTGAACCAAAACCCTGCCAAAGCAACCTGGCGGGGTTTTGTTTTTGTAAGGGTAAAATGTAAATGCAAGAACGGTTCGGGTATCGTGCTAAAGAATTATTTTTTTTGAATATTTGACCTATTTAATAGATTTGTCGCAACATTTAAAATGAGCGTTCAACTAAAACGCGGGCATTCAAAAATCCATTCTAATCTTAAATTTAATATCGTGAAGAAACTACTTTCAATTATTTTATTATTTGCCGCAAGCATGGTGGCCTTTGCCCAGCGCCAACCACCGCCTAAAGCGGAACCTGTGCTTTCGCCGGGCTATTATGTTGGCTCTAAAGGCGACACTGTAAGGGGCGAGATACAAGTTAACCCGGAGGATGTTACCGAGTTATACCACAAATTCAGCTTTAAGCCTGCCAAGGGCGGCAAGTTAATGCAGGTAGACCCTAAAAAGGCCAGGGCTTATGGCTTTAACAACAGGCATTTTGTAATGGTACCAGTTGATGGCGAGGATGTATATTTGGAGCGTCTGGTTACCGGCAGGCTCAACTTTTTTGAGTTTAAGCGCAACGGCAAAAACGAGCAGGGCTACGAAACCGTGCTGGCCGACTATTTTATACAGGACAGCCGCGCCAACGATCCCAGGCTGAAAGAGGTGAAAAAGCTGGGCGCACGCACATACAGGGCCGATATGGAGCCTTACATGAAGGACCAACCCATGTTATGGACTGACATTGACAAGTATAAATTTGATAAGAATGCGGTGATTAATGCCATAAAGGAGTTTAACAGGTTTTACGCAACTAATGGCAAGTAAGAGCCGAATTAATTAAAAAAGCAAAGCCCGGGCCCTCGGCTTAACATTTTTTCAGGTCGTTCAAAGTAAAAATAAAGTTTCACGGTTTAGCTTTGAAGTGATGACAGAAAAAATAAAATTACTGGGCATATCGGGAAGTCTTAAAAGCAGTTCGAGCAACAGCCGGATGCTAAAAGCAGCGGCCTTTCTTGTTACCGAAAGCGCTGAGCTTACAATTTACGAAGGGCTGGATCAACTGCCACACTTTAATCCGGACAACGAACGCGGAAACGATGCGGTGCGAACACTTAAGCTTGCGATTGCCAATTCGCATGGTGTTTTAATTTGCACACCAGAAT
>CALMNJ010000333.1 GCA_937868675.1 uncultured Bacteroidota bacterium
AAAAACTTTGGCTATTCCGGCTTTGATGAAGAAGCCTTCAAGATTGTTTACGCGCCTACCGCAGCCGCTGGAGGTACATTTATTTCCATTTATACAACCAACGAGATCGCTTCCAATGGAAAAGATTTTAAAACAATATACTTAACTTACTCTGGCGATTTTTATGGAGGAGGTTATAGTGGAAGTTTCGGTTTTTCTAAAGACGAAGAAACCTTTGACCTAATTGCTACTTCAGATAAGGGATTTGCTCAGGTTGGATATACACAAAGCTTTGGAAATAATGGTTCAGAAATATTATTTGTAAAACAAGATTCTTTATTGTATCGGGGCACATCAATAGTTGGAGTTCAAAAAAATGAGAGTCGGAGTAATAAAATATCGTTGTTTCCAAATCCGACGAAACTAGAAGGCGGAAAAAAAGTTCTGAAAGTCGCCGGCTCAGACATTTCAATAATTGAAGTATGCGTTTTGAACAGCGTTGGAACTAAAATATTACAACCAGAAATCATTTCAGTTGCAAAAGAGACAGTTACATTTGATGTTTCTGAATTACTCCCTGGCTGTTATAATGTCTGGGTTAAAAAAGAAGATGAGGTTGTTTGGTTCAAACTTATCGTTGATTAAATACTACTTCTTCACCCCCCTCCCCCCGTTTTATCCTTAACTTAGTGCTGTGCTTCTGCGTATTAACGATAAAAACATTCAGCCGGCCGATATTGCTACGATAGTACGCTGCCTTCGTAATGGCGGCATCATCATTTATCCAACCGATACCGTTTACGCCCTGGGTTGCGACATCACCCAAAGCAGAGCCATTGAGCGCCTGTGCAAACTCAAAGGCGTTAAACCCGAAAAATCGAACTTTTCGTTTGTGTGCTCCGAGCTCAGCCATTTATCGGAATACACGCGCCCCATACCCAATCACATTTTCAGGGTAATGAAAAAAGCGCTGCCAGGCCCTTACACCTTTATTCTGGAAGCCAACAGCAACGTACCCAGGCTGCTGAAGCAGAACAAAAAAACAGTGGGCATCCGCGTACCGGATAATGCCATTTGCCGCGAAATAGTGTGCACCCTTGGCAACCCGCTTATTTCCACCAGCCTGCACGACACCAGCGACGATATTCTGGAATATTTTTCCGATCCGGAAATAATTCACCGCCAATACAGCGACGCTGTGGACATGGTGGTTGACGGCGGGCATGGCAACATTTACCCATCCACCATTATTGATTGCAGCACCGGCGGCCTTGAGGTGCAGCGCGAAGGCCTCGGCAGTCTTTCGGTTCTGGATTAAGGCGAACACCCCGCGGAACCGCCCAACCATGCATTGTTTATTTTACCACAGGCCTGCAGAATGTGCGCGGCATGAAAGCATTTTCTAAATTTGCAGTACCGCCATTAAGGGCTGTACCTTATGAAAAAAATCAAAATCGGAATTCTGAGACAAGAAAAAAACCTGCCCGATGAGCGCGTACCGCTTACCCCGCTCATTTGCTCCGAAATGCTTATTAAATACCCCGATGTTGAAATTGTGGTGCAGCCCAGTAAGATTCGATGCTATTCCGACGAGGAATACTCGGCGTTCGGCATTCCGCTTCAGGAAGATGTGAGCGACTGCGACATACTGATGGGCGTGAAGGAAGTGCCCGTTGAAAAACTGATTCCGGAAAAAAAATACTTTTTCTTTTCGCACACCATTAAAAAACAGGCGCATAATCAAAAACTCATAAAGGCCCTCATCGCGAAAAAAATCCAGATGATTGATTACGAAACGCTCACCGACAAAAATCACAACCGCATTATCGGTTTTGGGCGTTACGCGGGCATTGTGGGCGCCTACAACGGTTTGCTCGGCTATGGGCTCAAGTACGACCTTTACCGTTTAAAACCGGCTCATCAGTGCCGCGATAAAGCCGAGATGGAAGAAGAGCTTAAACGCGTAAAACTGCCAAACATAAAAATTGCCATTACGGGCGGTGGCCGTGTAGGCAACGGGGCCATTGAAACCCTGAGCGCGCTGCGCATACGAAAAGTAACACCCGAGGAATACCTGATGTCGTCGTTTCGCGAACCCGTTTACTGCCAGCTGAACCCGCGCGACTACGTGGAAAGACCAAACGATCACAACTTTGACCTCAACGATTTTTTCACACACCCCGAACATTTTGTTTCGCGTTTCCCGCCCTTTACCAAAGTAACCGACCTTTATATTTCAACCCATTACTGGGATCCGCGCTCACCGAGGATGTTCACCAAACAAGACATCCAGGCCACGGGGTTTCATATTTCGGTGATTGCGGATATTACCTGCGACATGGATGGCTCTGTTCCCACCACCATTCGTGCAAGCAGTATTTCGCAACCCTTTTACGGTTACAATTTAAACACCGGGAAAGAAGACCTTCCGTTCAAAAAAGACACCATCTGCGTGATGGCGGTTGACAACCTGCCCTGCGAGCTGCCGCGTGACGCAAGCGATGATTTTGGAAAAGACCTCGCCGAGCGCGTGCTGCCTTACCTGCTGGGCGAAGACAAGGATAAGATCATAAAACGCGCCACCATTTGTAAAGACGGTAAGCTAACACACTATTACGAGTACCTGAGCGATTTTGCTTACTAATTCAGAAGTCCTCATAATTTATACAGTGAATCGTTCTGAATCGGTGCAACCGAACGCGGGAAGTGTTGTTGCAGACCGGTTTGTATTAGAAACGGAACTCAAGAGGCAAAGGTTTTGGGTAGTTGCAGAGACAGGCTCGGTTTGACTATGCGTTGTTTTAGCAGCACCATCCCGAATATTTCATAAAGCCAATTCGGGGCATGCTTTTCTATTGCAATACTAGCGTTCCACCATCAGTTTACGCGTGGCTATGCAGCGCCGGTTTTGCATCAGGTTTATAAAATACAGGCCGGGCGGGTATTTTGTAACAGAAAGCTTCACTTCGTCGTTAATCGTTATTTCATCCACCTGGCGGCCTGTAACGTCGGTAATTTGCAATTGCAAGGAGGTATTAACTGGCTGTATTAATTTTATTTCTACTATATCAGTGGCTGGATTAGGCCAAACATTTAGCCCGGCGTTTTCGCTCTTATTTTCCCGAAGACCTACCAGATTTAGTGTGGCGCAATGAGCCGCGCTACTGTCGCAACCTGTGCTGTCGAATTTAACAAAAAAGAAGGCGTTTGGATGTGTTCCATTTAAATACTCTATAGCGGAAATAAAACCTCCGTCACTTGTTCTATTCAGACTCTGCATACATTGATAATTGTCATCATTTGGCCCATTACTTTTATAGTCGTAGTAGCGGCTCCATTTTATTGAACCATTGTTATAAACATGAGTTAGCCGAGTCAGATTATTGGTTGTTAAATTTAAAGCGTGATTGGTATCCAGGCACCCTCCAAAAACAAGATCTGAATTCGGCAGCTCTGAAGCGGCAGAAAATAAATTAAATTGTCCCGGTTTGTCAAAGTTTTCAATTCGCCAGATTGCATTTCCTGGATTGTTTATGTCAAATTTATAAGCAAAAGAAGTTGTTAGGTATTCTCCCCCGATTTGCTTTGGCGTATTTGACGCACCAAACACTACAATTTTTTTATCTTTTGTCTGAATCAAATTAAACAAAAAACCGCCGTAGCTGCTCATGAATGATACTCTGTTTTTTTCATTTCCAAGGCTATCGAAGATTAGAGTCATGTCATAAACAATTGTAGTTGTAGGCGATGGAGAAAAGTTGTAGCCAACAACAACAATTTTTTTTGTGATACTGTCTTGTATAATACCATTCCCGATAATATAATTAGGTAAAGGTTTACTGATTGTCTTCCTCCACAATTGATTGCCATTCGCATCCGTTTTTATTAATAACCCCTTCTGAAAAATGGAATTCGAACTTGTGTCAGCACATGAGCCGGTTATTAAAAACCCACCGTCAACACTGCCGGTTACCATTTGTGGCAGAATGTAAGTTGCGTTATCTCGGTAAGTTTTCTGCCAAACAGTATCACCGTTAAAATCAAACTTTATAAGTACTCCGTAATACTTATTTGTACTATCCAAAACACTTCCGGCATGATATAAATAATTTCCCTGCTTGTAAAACCAAGGACAAAATTGGGCATCAAGATATTGAAACTTAGAGTTACCGTAATTTTTAAACCAAATGGGATTTCCGAAAGAATTAAGTCTCATTATAGTTAGTCTATTCGTCA
>CALMNJ010000334.1 GCA_937868675.1 uncultured Bacteroidota bacterium
TTTGTCCTTACTCGACCGCTTTTCCGGCAGCGTGTACTATATCATTAAAAACGAGGAACTGGAAAAAGTCATCCTGCAAAACAACATGATTTGGAGCGTGTGCGATAAAATCCGAACCGTGATTGAGGAAATGAACTACGAAGCCCAGCTCTCCCTTCGCTTCATGCAAAACGCACGGAACGCCTACCTGCTGGAAATGCAACGTGTCAGGGACAAAGGCAAAAACGGAGTAAAGGCGAACGAAGGTAAAACCTTCAAAAGCGCCGTTGATTCCTACTTAGGCACATTCAGCGAGGTACAACGCAAAAACATTAAAGACAAAATCCGTTATGCCGAAATATTCTCAAACTACGAGTACAGGGAATTTGACATTGATAAAGAGTTGTACTGATGGCACGGAAGAAAAATATTTACCTGAAAACCGACTTTAAAGACCTGCTGGATTATCAGCAATGGCTTAAAGACACATTTTCCAACCTGAAAAAAAACAAGATTCAGCTACGTCGTTTCACCCGCCAATACATTGAGGACAGAATCCGGCTACGGCCAAGCTGGTTCGGAGCGGGAGCCACGTTTGACCAGATGGAGGGCGGGATAACCGAGTACAAAGACCCCGAACTTATTGAACGCATTTTCAACGAAGTGCTGGACGGCCTTAGTACGGAGTTCACCGACCGTATCAAACCCCGAAAGGTACGATACAATCCTAACGGTTTGGGCGTATTTGTGTTTGACCGTGCGGCTATGGGAATGTTCCGGCTCAAAGAATATTATAGCCCCGTTCATGACATGGTGTTTGACCGGGAGGAAGTGCGGCAAACAAAATCAGGCTGGGAGTTGATTCAGGACGGTTCGGAAATTACCGAGCGCTGGGAGCAACGTGAGGACGGCAAGACGAAAATTCGCACGTCCAATAAAAATGTGTTCGCCTATTATACTTTGCCCGACAAGGAAAAACAAGCCGTTGAAATTTTTATCACCTGTGGCGGCCATTCCGACATCAGTTCAGACAGGATGCTTTACAGCGGTATAAGCGCCATTGTGGTAGCAAGGCTTCTGGAGCAGGCCCGCATCATGGTGAAGATAAATCTGGTGATTGCCAGCAGCCCGGATGGTTTCAATTCTGTTTACGGTGGCATTATTCCTATCAAACGCTACGATGAGCCACTGGACATGAACCTGATTGCCTTAATGACTTCTGACAGCCGCTTCTTCCGCTACGATGGCTTCAAAGGTATCATCGCCTTTTACGACCATTTCGGACAGACCGCCCCAAATAGTTTAGGTGCCGGAGTACACGGAGAGCAACTCAGAAAAGCGATGGAGGTTGTAAGTTCCCAAGAACACTTCGCTAACAACCGCTATTACTTCGGTTGGAATTTTTCAAAGGATTCGGCCATTGACACCATTAAGGAAACGATGGAAGACCTGAACAAAAAACTGATGCTGAAATGGTAAAGCCACGCATATATCATTTTCCCCAACTGATGAAGGCCAAAGCAATAGACTTCAAAACCCTGCCTTTGCCCCTTCAAAACCTCATTGAGCAATTCGGGCGCTCGGCAGAGGCCCTTGAAAACACTCAGGAAAGCGATACAGGGCCTTATGAACGCATTTTGACCAGATGCGATGCGGCAATTTCCGCACAGCTCTACGCCCGGATAAATGAAGAAAATGAGCCTGAGAGCAACATGGAAAATTCACTCGTTGAAATCCCTGCCCAAAAAACTCCAGAGGATTCCCCAACCGACCCCGATCTGGATATTGATAAACTGAAACTCATGGCCATGAAAGCCAAAGCAATAAAAATGAAACAACAGAACAAACACTAAAACCAAAACCATGACAGCCCTGACCACCGACAACTATTTTGAGCAAATCAAAAAAATTGATGTTAATAGTTTCCCCTCCCTGCTCATTGAGGAGTACCGTTATGTAAAAGAACTGACCGAAGAACATACCACCTGGAAATATTACAAGGCAGACCAAAGCATCCGGGAAACAGTTGACGAGTACCTTGAAAAAGTAAACCGATTTATAAAACAACAGGGGCAAAGCTCCAACAAGCCAATAGAAAAAGTCACGCCCAAAGGAGTTTCAGTTGATAATGCAAGACAGAAAGCCAAAAAGCTAATCTGGGCGTATGTGCAAAGGGGTGACAGCCTTGAAAGCATAAAGCAGGGCCAGACAGGGGCCAGTGTTGGCGATTATTCCGCGAGAGTACGGAGCGGTAAAATCGAAGTGTCAGAGATAGACGGCCACAAGGTTAACTTTTCATTTCCTTTGACAAGCATCTATAATGAAGTAAAAGCTTCCCTGAAACCACATTCTAAGCCCGGCAAAAATGAAAACCATCACAGGAAAGGTTTAAAAAAAGATAAATCGAATTCGCAAACCAAAAAAGCAGAACCCAAACCCGATAACACCGAAAACAGCCCATACCCGGAACTGCCCGCCGAAAAAACCTTTCCTAAAAAA
>CALMNJ010000335.1 GCA_937868675.1 uncultured Bacteroidota bacterium
TTCATGTTCCGTTTTCACAGGAGAAAACCCTTCCTGTTGTTGTCCGTTGAGGTTGTAATTATAAATAGTATTGTCGGCGCAGGAAATAAAAATGCGTTGCTTTTCGTTGCTGTTTTTTTTGTCGCTGCCCGAATATTCGATAAGGCTCAGCTCCGAGGTAGCAGGTGCAGGTAGTTTTACGGGGTAGTTTTTCAATTCGTGTCCATTGCGGTCAAGCAGATATAAATAGTTTTTGGTATTAAAGAGCATCTGGAATTTACCATTGTGAAATACGTCAACCAGCGTAACCGGTGAAATCATCTTTTCTTCCAGTCTTTTTTTCCATATTACGCTGCCTTTGGCGTTTACAAGGTAGAGGTTGCAGGCCTGATCCTGAACCACAAATTCATTTTCGCCGGTAAGATGATTGGTAAATGCGCTGGCCCTCATATCAGAGATGGTGTCCATATTAAGGGTCCACAACACATTGCGTTCCTGCGAGTTGCTTTCGGCCTCATTCATCAGGTTGAGCCTGAACTTAAATGTATTTGCATCGTTGATAAGGCTGTATGAGAAGTGCCGCATGTTTTCAAGCGGATCTTTGTTACTGCTTGGTTTAAAACGTATAAATGACCTGACTGTTGATGCTGAGGCCGACGGTGAAAGGTAAAACAGGAAGTTGTAAGCGTCAGGAAAATTCTGACTTTGGTAGTAGTTAAATCGTTCGTTTGAGCTCGCTCTCCGGTCGTGGGCAAGATTGTCAAGCAACAATAACAAGTCTTCTTTGTTTCCGGCAAGGAAGAGAAAGCCGCCATGAGAACAGGCATAGGCCGCAGGCTGCTTAAACAGGGGATACAATAACGCCGGGGCTTGTGTCTGTGTGAAACTCAATTTCCATATTTTTTCTCCGGATTCGGTGTAACAGGTATCGCTTAATGTTTTTAACTGACGTTCAAGCAGCATGGTGTCATTCACCAGTGCACCCTCAAACAGTTGGCCCCGCACACTTGTTTCAAACTCAAACACATGATTCTTTATATTGTCGCCAAACTCCCTGGCAATATTGTAAAGGGCTTTTTCGCCGGCTTTTGCCCAAAAGGCGCTCATTTGCGTTTGTTGCGTTGTGGTTAACTTCGCGCACACCGTGTTATAAGAGCTGAAACCGTAGCTGGTAAGCGAAACCAAGTTGCCCGGCAATGCTGGTAAAATATCCTCCGGCGACTGCGCTTCCTGGTTAGAAAGAGCCCGGAAAAACTCAGTGCTGTCGGGTTCAAGGTAACCGTTAATCTTCAGATCCGAAGGGCCAAGTTCGGCCTGCCCTGCACTTATTGCCTTAACGCATGGTAATGCCAGATTGAGGCGCGTTTCTTTTCCGGTGCCTGCAAATAAGTTGTGATTTACATACACCGCCAGCAGGCGTGTTTCTTCGAGTGTGTTCGAAAATCGCTTGTAATTGGCACTTAAATAAAACTTAGGTAGTTTTTGATTCTGCGCTTTAAGAATAATGTCTTTTGTGTTGGCAATGTATATCACGCCGGCATCTATGCCCAGGTAAAGCCCCGAAACGGGGGCGAGATCAAAACCATAAAGGCCGCTCTCGTCGGTGCGTGCTTGAAGTAGTTTGGTGAGTGTAGCAGAGAGTTCGGACTGAAGCCCGAGCTGATTAATATTAAAACACAACAAAAAGCCCTGTTTTTTACCGTAATAGGCAAAGTGCATTGGCTTTTCTGTGAGCTCGGCCTTGAGTTCTTCGGTAAGCGAAAACAGCGAGTCCATTTTTTCGATGAAGGCAAATACCGGCAACGGCTCTTCAAACAGGGCCAGTTTATCTGCCACAATGCTTTGTGAGCTTACCTTCCGGCTTAAATCAAAAAAATTGCTTGTGTTTAAATACACCATGCAGCTGTCGGGTACCACGTGCAGGGCATCAAGCGTTGGTTTTTTAATCTTGCGAAGGGCAAAATAAGAATAGATGGCCGCAACCAATGTCAAACCAACAATGCTCCAGAATAAAATGTTTTTGAAACGGGTCACTGTATAAAGTTATATAAACGTTAAAACCGGAATGCAACCGAAGCACTTTTTTATTAAAAAATGCTTGTTGGTAGCCGTTTCAGAGGTTCAGCTCCAATTGCGACGGCAAAGGGCGGTAACTCAGCCTATGCAGGGGGCTGATCCCATACTTGCGAATTGCCTCCCGGTGGGCGCTGGTAGGGTACCCCATGTTGTGTTCCCAGCCGTATTGCGGAAAATCTTTAGAAGCCTCTTTCATAAAATCGTCACGTCCGGTTTTGGCAAGGATACTCGCAGCGGCTATACTCAAATAGTTAGCGTCGCCTTTTACAATACAGTGATGCGGAATAGTTCGGTATGCCTTGAATCTGTTGCCGTCAATAAGCAGCAATTCCGGTGTTTTTTTAAGCTGGTCAAGTGCCCGGTGCATAGCCAGAAAAGACGCATTGAGGATGTTTATTTCATCTATTTCCTTTTCCGAAACAACGCCCACCGCCCAGGCCACGGCCTTTTCCATTATTTCGGGTCGCAACTCGTAACGGTTGGCGTCACTCAGTTTTTTGCTGTCATCAAGCCATTTGTTCCGGTAGTCTTTCGCAAAAATCACAGCGGCAGCATATACCGGACCGGCAAGGCATCCGCGCCCGGCCTCATCGCAGCCGGCCTCCATGGCAGCCTTATCGTAAAAGGCTTTCAGCATTTAGCGGCCAAGCCCCTCAAGGCAGTTTACAATGGCGCCGTAATTTGGCTGGTCGCCCGCTTTTTCAAGCACTTCGGCATAGCGCACGATGCCTTCAGAATCAATCACAAACGCCGATCGTTTGCTTACGCCGTGCATGCCAAAACCAAAAGTTTCGTAAAGCGAGCCATACGCCGCTGATACAGTTTTATTGAAGTCGCTGAGCAGATCAAAATTAAGTTGTTGTTCTTCCCTGAATTTACCGAGGGAAAACAGGGAATCTACGGAAATGCCAAAAACGGTGGCGTTAAGACTGTTATAACGGGCATAATTGTCGCGTATGTGGCACAGTTCGGCGGTACAGGTACTGGTAAATGCCAGGGGGAAGAATAGAAGCACCACATTTTTGCCTTTTTGCGCAGAGAGTTCAATTTCCTGCTTGGCGCTATTGTAAAGTTTAAAGTCTGGAGCCTGTTGGCCAGGATGAATACTCATAAAATATGATTTATGTTTTGAAGCAATATTACATCAAATTAAATGAAAAACTAATGTTTAATTTTGCACACTTATTTAATTAAAATCAAAAATATAATATGTCAAGTTTAGTAGGAAAAAAAGCCCCCTCTTTTAAAGCGGCGGCTGTTGTTAAAGGAGGCGAGGTTGTTGAGAATTTCTCGCTCGATCAGTATGTTGGAAGTAAATATGTGATTTTCTTTTTCTATCCCAAGGATTTCACCTTCGTGTGCCCAACCGAATTGCACGCCTTTCAGGAAAAGCTTTCTGACTTTGAGGCACGCGGCTGTGCCGTTGTGGCTTGCAGCACCGATACCGAGGAAAGTCACTGGGGATGGTTGCAAATGTCGAAAAAGGAAGGTGGAATTAAAGGCGTAACTTACCCGATTGTGGCCGATACCACCAAAACCATTTCACTTAATTATGGAACCCTTTTTGGTGATTATGATGTGGATGATGCCGGAAATCTGATAGCCACAGGGCCAATGATCGCATTCCGCGGCCTTTACCTTATTGATAAAAACGGAGTGGTGCGCCATCAGCTGATCAATGATCTCCCGCTCGGCCGCAACGTTGATGAAGCGCTTCGTATGCTGGATGCCTTGCAGTTTTTTGAAGAAAACGGTGAGGTGTGCCCCGCCAACTGGACCAAAGGTGAAAAAGGAATGAAAGACACGCACAAAGGGGTGGCTGATTACATGAGCACCAATTAAAAAAGCGAACTGTCAAAAAAAAGGAGGTACAAATTTGTATCTCCTTTTTTATTAAGTCATGCCGCGACTTTTCTTGATGTTTTCGTAGGCTTCCTGCACCTTCTGAAACTTTTCTTTGGCGCCCTTCTGATATTCTTCGCCCATGTGAGCCACTTTATCCGGATGGTAGCGAATGGCCATTTGCCTGTACGCCTTTTTCACATCCTCATCGGAGGCTGCGGGCTCTATTCCCAAAACATGGTAGTCGGAGTTGGCATCGCGCCAGAACATGTTTTTAAGACTTTCAAAATCCGAATCGGGAACTTCCAGCAGGTAGGCAATCTGTTTAATCACCTTTATCTCACTGTCGGCCACATGGCCATCCGCCTTTGCCAATCCAAACAAATAATGTATCAGTTGGATGCGCACATCCAGTTGTGTACGGAACTTAATATCGTAACAGATTTTATCCAGCGGGATGTGCGCCCCGTCTAAAAAATGTTTGAGCTGCTGCAGGTGCTCCCGTGTAAAATCCGGGCCGAATTGCTGTGAAAAAAAATTACGGATAAAATCCAGTTCAGTGCGCAACACTTTTCCATCAGCCCTCATCACCGCAGCCGAAAGTGCTACCAGCATGGTTGCAAAATCGCTGCGGGAATTGCCGGCATGATTCCGGTAATATTCAAAAACATCCTCGTCCGTGCCGTTGCTTTTCCGTCTTTTAAATGCCACTTCGGAGTTGTCTATAATTGTTCCAATCACAAACCCGAAGGCGGCACCCAGAAAGTTCCTGCCAAAAACAAAGAAACCGAGCGCCGCAAATAAAAACTTATACAAAGTGTTGAAATTTAAGCGCCACAAATATACCATTATTAGCCGAGGCACCTCAGGCACGTTGTACCAATGATGTATTTTAATTATTTTTAATGAATGAAACTCCGAAATTACTTTCTCACGGTTTTTTGTTTTGCGGTAATATCAGGCGCAAATGCACAACAGTCAAAACCGGGTATTGTTGCTAAACCCGTTCCTGCAAAATCTGAGAAAGAAAAGGCGAACGAACAGGCCGAAGCCGAAAAGCGCACCAGGCAACGCGAAGGAATGGCCGCATCGAAGGCCGAAGATGAGGCAGCGATGAAAGCCGATTACGAAAAGAAGATCAAAAAGGATCAGGAGCGGGAGGAAAAAGCCGAACAAAAGCAGCAGAAAAAATCGGAAAAGGAAAAAGAAAAACGCCGCAAAGAGTCGGAAGAGGCGCAGCGCAAGGGAAAGGCAAAACACCATACACCCGCGCCAATCGGCGAAACCAAATAATTGCCGTTAACTTAAATTCTGAATTTTTACATTTTAGACATGACTCAATGAAGTAACTTCATGGCATGTTCAGACTTTTAGGCGCAATATGTGTAATGCTTTCAGCAACCATATTCCTCTGTTGCGGTTCATCGGCGGAAGGCGCAGCAGCCGAGCGCGCAAGGCTTCCCGAGCCCGCTCCTGGTGTAAAGGTGGCTACCTTTGCCGAGGGGTGTTTCTGGCATTCAGAAATTATTTTTCAAAGTCTGGAAGGGGTTAATGAAGTTATTTCGGGATACTGTGGCGGAAAAGATCCGGACCCGTTTTATGACAACGTAAAAACCGGCAACACCGGGCATGCCGAAAGTGTGCAGGTGTATTATGACTCCACAAAAATATCCTACGAAACCCTTGTGAAGGCCTTCTTCGCCAGCCACGACCCCACCAGCCTTAACCGCCAGGGACAGGATGAAGGCACCGAGTATCGCTCAATGGCGTTTTACCGCAACGAGGCTGAGAAAAAAATTCTTGAATCAGAGGTTGAAAAACTGAATGCGAGCCACAAATACAGCAAGCCAATTGTTACCGAGATAAATCCTTTTCTGCAGTTTTTTCCGGCCGAACAATGGCATCAGGAATACGTAAAAAACCATGCTGATAACGATTATGTGAAATACGTTACCCTTCCGGAGTATTATACCTTTAAAACCAGTTTCCCTGGAAAGTTCAAGCCGGAAACCATTTAATCGGAATCGAAGGCCCTCTAGGCACTTACCGCCACCATCGCTTTATTTACACAGGCCGAAATTTTTGTGGCCAGATCCCTTATTTCCTCTTCAGTCCAGGTGCAGCGAACGGTAAACGAAATCAAGCGCCCTATTACGTCCTGCGTTTTCGGGAGATGAAGTTTGTTGTAGTCCTGAGAGCGCTCAAACAATTGCGCAGGGAGTTTTGATACAGTGTTGAGGTCTTTTAAGTGTTGCCATTGATTAATGAAGTGGTACATGTTTTTATACCAGTAATCAAAACCGGCAACACCTGCGGCGTTAAATTCTTCAACCACACGCTGTGCCGAGGTGGTATCGGGCAACAGAATATTAAGGTGCGTGGCCGAATCACCTTCGGGGTCACCAACTCTTGCAAAACCAATATGCTTGTTGGCACCCAGCAATTGCTGCATCATTTTTTTGTTACGGCGGTTTGTTTCCCTGATGTATGGCACCCGCCGGGTTTGCGCTACACCAATGGCGGCGTGAAGTTCCGAGATGCGGTAATTAAAACCAAGATAAGGATGCTCTTCCATTCCACGTTTGGCACCTATATGGTTATGGCCATGATCGCTGTACACATCGGCCTTTTTGTAAGTGTCCTCATCGTTAGTAACCAGTACGCCGCCCTCGCCGGCCGTGGCTATTTTAAAGAAATCAAACGAGTAACTTCCTGCTTTTCCAAAAAGGCCCGTGTAAGTGCCTTTGTACGATGAAGCAAATGCCTGTCCCGCATCTTCAACCAAAATCAGATTGTGCTTTTTTATCACTGCAATAATGCCGTCCATGTCGGCGTTGCCACCACACATGTGCACCAGGCACACGCCTTTTGTATTTGGTGTGAGTGCTTTTTCAATACCCTCGGCACTCAGGCAAAGGGTTTCGTCAACCTCTGCAAATACAGGCACGGCGCCTACCCACAGCACCGCTTCAACGCTTGCTATGAAGGTAAAAGGCGGTACAATTACCTCATCGCCGGCACCAATACCACTGGCTGCAAGAGCCGTGGCAATAGCGGTAGAGCCGCTGCTCATGGCGTGCGCATACTTTGCGCCGGTTATTTTCCGCACCTCAGATTCAAAATCTTTGGCTTTCCAGTGATTTTTGCGCTGCGCATCGTGTCCATAACGGAACAGGATACCCGTTTCCATAACATCATTTATTTCCTTGCGCTCTTCGGCGCCAAACAGTTCGGTTCCTGGCATAACAGATAGTTTTATTGCGCATTAAAGTTACGAATTAAATGTCCTTTATACTTATATTCTCAGCTAATTTTTGGCTGGGTTGCTCATAGGATAGTAAACCCATATGATGGATCCGCACCGGACTCAATATGTAAAATTACATACGAGAAAACTGTTTTACATTACCATTCGGCAATGCACAAACGTTTGTAAATGGACTACAGCTGACGCTTCAGTTAAATTTAGTTTCTCAGGATATTACAAGCGTTTTGTTCGCCAGGAATAGCTTTACTTATTTCAAGAACATGCTCAGATGGTAAAACCACTTGCCGATCCGGCGCATGTGCCCATGGTATTTGATATGTACGTTCCCTGTGGTGTGTCGGTTGACGATTCTGTGCAAGGGACGATGCCGCATGAACAACCCGGTTTGTTACGCGCATTTATTGGCTTACAGTGGGCAGGGAATTATTATGCCACCCTGAAGTATTCTGGGTGTGTTCGATAAAAACCATTTATTTTAGTGCTTTAGCGCTCTTAAGTGCTGAATAGCCTTCGGCACAGGACGTGCCAGACTTGTTTCCAAATCCTGTTGGCAGCAAAGTGGCCTTGGTGGATGCCGAGCCAGTAGAATCAATCATCATCCGCAGCTTTGCATGCTCTGAAGCTGGATTTGAGTAGCGATTATGGTAATTCAATTCAGTTTGATTTGAGTAAACGGTCGCCCGGATTTTAGTTCCATGTTGTAAGCCGTAAAAATAATAATCAACTTTCAGGATGTGTTGTGTATTAAGACCCAGGATTTTATTTGCTCAGCTATAAGGGCATTCCCTATATTTGAAACATGATTTTCAAAAACAAATGGTGGTTCGCTTTTCTGCTCGGATTAAGCTTGTCCGCTTGTGCGCAAAAGAAAACCGTACTGCTGACGGTAAAATACACGCAGCCTTATTGTGGTGGCGCACGGCCAACACCCGAAATGGTAAAGGCAGCCAGCGAGCCAAAGGTCTATGCCAATAAAATACTGGTTTTTATTTCGGATAAAGGCAAAGCAGATTCGGCGAAAACAAACGAAAAAGGTGTTTTAAAATTAAAACTCGCCATGGGTACCTACAGAGTTTACGAGTCGTGGCGATACTATAAACAGGCACCCGGTACGGACCGCATTTCGCTTTACGATGGAAGCTGCCTGCAGAGTGAGTGGCAAAAGGAAAGCCATAAGATTGTAGTTGGAAGCAAAACAAGTACCGCAACCGAAATAAATGCTATCATCGAGTTTTGTGCACACAACAGGCCTTGCCTCAAAGAGGAGAATATTCAAAGGCCGGAATAAACGCTTAATGTGACCCGAGTTTTTGTCTGAGTTTGGGCTGCCGTGTTCTTCTGGTAGTTATGCTGTTTTTGGAATAAACCATTTTTAATTGCGGATCAATGCTCACCCCGCGCTGTTCAATTGATATGGTTTTGTTTTCCTTTGCCACGCTGTTAACCGGTAAACTCACAAATACAAAGGAACAATGTCCTTTTCTTTGATAACTGATTTTTCCACCAAGAACTTTAAGCCGGTTTGAGATGTTCATCAGCCCATGACCTTTACCTTCATGAATTGCTCTTGTTGCGTCTGTATTGGTGAAAACACGGCCATTGTGTCGCAGCCTGAGTTTAAGAAATCCGGTGCGGTGATTCATATACAATTGGATCTCAAGTCTGCTGCAAACCGAATGTTTTATAAGGTTATGCATTATTTCCTGAAAAATCCTGAATACCGACCGTTGCGCTTCGTCGCTGAGCGTAAAATCGTTTTCGCAGATGTCGGTAAAAAATTTAAGACGTATGTTGCGCCCTTTGTTCATACGTTCGGCAAAACACCGACAGGCGCACAACAACCCTTTTTTGCGAATGATTTCAGGGTACAAGTCTTTGCACACATCACGCACATTTTCAATCGTTTCGTCGAGCTGTTTTACGTCTTCAAAAAAACTTTCCGACTTTATTATGAGATTGTTTTTTAAATAGTAGCTATATTTTGATAGTTTTAATTTAAGCAACGAAAGTTCTGCACCCACGCTGTCGTGTAAATCCAGTGCAATCTTGTTACGCTCTTCTTCCTGAGTACGCACAATGGCGATGGCTATTTCTTTTTCTTTATCTGCGCTGGCCTGCGAAAGTCTTTTTTCAAGCG
>CALMNJ010000336.1 GCA_937868675.1 uncultured Bacteroidota bacterium
GCTCAAAGAAAAAATGAGCGATTTGCAGGATAATGAATTGCCCGAAGGCGTGAGCCTGAGGCCGCTCTACGATCGCAGTTTTCTTATTGATCACTCGCTCGACACGGTTGGTAAAACCCTTTTCGAAGGGGTTTCCATTGTTGTCATCATTCTTGTATTTTTTCTTGGAAGCCTGCGCAGCGCACTCGTGGTAGCCCTCACCATTCCGTTTTCGCTTCTGTTTGCGTTTATATTAATGCGGCTTACCGGTATTCCCGCCAACCTCCTCTCGCTGGGCGCCATTGATTTTGGGATTATTGTTGACGGGGCCTGTTTAATGACCGAACATATTATCCGGCGGTATCACACTGCATCAGTTGAAGAAAAAAAACATGGCGTTTTACGCATCACACTTTCAGCAGCGCAGGAAGTAGGACGCGAAATATTTTTTTCTGTCACCATTATCATTCTCGCTTACGCCCCCATTTTACTGATGACCCGCGTGGAAGGAAAACTTTTTGCACCCATGGCACTTACTTTGGCTTTTGCGGTGATTGGCTCTATGCTGGCGGCCCTTACATTTATTCCGGCTCTGGTTTCTTACAGCTTCGGAAAAGCCGTTACAAACCTTGAAAAACCCATTATCCAAAGAAAAAATCCGGTTCTGGGCTTTTTGTCAGGAGTGTATTCAAATACATTAAACCGCATTTTAAAACGCCCGAAACTTAGCGTGGGCATTGGGTTTTTGCTGGTGCTTGCGCTCATCGTATCGGGGGTTAAACTGGGCAGCGAATTTTTACCGGCGCTCGACGAGGGCTCCATTTTTCTGCGGGCCAATTTTCCTGCCGGCATTACCATTACCGAAAATGCCGCCAATTCATCCCGCATCCGCAGCATTATTTCAAAACACCCTCAGGTTTCTTTTGTTATCGTGCAAACCGGCCGAAACGACGATGGCACTGATCCTTTTCCAACCAACCGCAACGAGATACTTATTGGCTTAAAGGATTACAATGAATGGAGTCATCTGATCAAAAAAAAGGATCTGGTTGAAAAAATTAAAACCGAACTGGAACAAAATTTCCCATCGGTGCAGTTCTCTTCCGGGCAACCGATCATTGATCAGGTAATGGAGATTGTAACCGGCAGCGCGGCCGATCTGGCCGTATCCGTCGTGGGGAAAGACCTTGAGGCCATGCGGCACAAAGCCGACAGCATTGCCGGTATTGTGCGCCGGATAAGGGGCGCCGAAAATGTAAACATTGAGCAGGAAGGGCCACAGGAACAACTGGCCATAAAAATTGACCGCGAGGCCGCAGCCCGCTTTGGCATTAATGTGGCCGACATACAAAACATGATTGAGGCCGCCATTGGCGGTAAGGCCGTATCGGTGCTGTACGACGAAACAAAGCGTTACAACATTGTGGTTCGGTTTTTACCGGAATTTCGCAACTCCATTGATGCCATCAATCATTTGCAGGTTCAGTCGTCGGGCGGATCACTGGTTCCCATGAGCCAACTGGCCGAGATAAAATTTACTGAAGGGCAAACCAATATCTATCACTACAACAGCAAGCGCATGCTTACCGTGCGCACCAACATCAGGGGCCGCGACCAGGGCGGTTTTGTGAATGAGCTTCAGAAAAAAATTACGGCCAGCATCAAACTACCGAAAGGATACAGCCTTATTTACGGCGGGCAATACGAAAACCTGAAGAGGGCAGGGCACCAGTTGGTGTTTACCATTCCGCTCGCCATTATTCTGGTGTTTGTGTTTTTGTTTATGCTGTACAAAAACCTTAAGCACACGCTCATTACCATGAGCTGCATTTTGTTTGCGCTGGGTGGTGGCATCGTGTCGCTGCTTATGCGGGGCTATTATTTTAATGTTTCGGCGGGCGTGGGCTTTGTGAGTATTTTCGGTATTTCGGTCATGTCGGGAGTCTTGCTTGTATCGGCGCTGCGGCGCAACACGCTGCGCTATACCACCGATTTTAAGGAAATGATCGCTCAAACTTCGGGCGAGCAACTCAGGGCCCTGCTTTCTATTTTGGTGGTGGCCATAGCAGGCCTGGTGCCGGCGGCAATTTCAACGGGCATTGGCTCCGATGTGCAGCGCCCCCTGGCCACGGTTATTATCGGCGGCCTCACCAGCACCCTGATTTTTGCACCCTTCATTATTCCGCCCCTTTATTATTGGGTGGAAAAAAGGAAACATAAGAGGGCGATGCATGAAACTTGAAAATGATTCTTATCTGATAAATAAATCCAGATCACCCAAAAGTTGATAAATCCCATATTAACATGAATACATTACACTAGTTATAGAAGATGGCTGTAATGTGTCAAATTTCTTTTTTACGGTTAATTATAAGACTTTCTCTTTAGTAAATTTATTACGGCCAGTTTTAATGAAATTAGCCAGTGTCTTGGTTTACGGTAATAAAAAAAAAAAAAAAATCGGCAGTAAATAAATGTTAAAACACCTATATTCGTTTAATAAATAGGATATAAATTATGCTCAACAAGACGTTAAGGATACGGTTGATTATCAACCAGATGATGTGGCTAAGGAATAGTTGGCCATTTAACCAAAAATTGTTTAAAAAATTTTTTGTAAGTTAGCTGTCCTTTTTTAAGGCACAGTTGTATTGTATTTAAAGCGCAATTTGATAGCAACACTATGAAAAACAACATACTCGCATTTTTAGTATTATTCTTTATCGGTATCTCCGGTTCTTCCTTTTCCCAGAAATCACTTAAGCCGGCCCCTGGTTTAAAACCTGGCGGCCAGTCAGTAGCCGGGATGCAGGCCGCCACTCCGGCCAAAGCCGATGTAATTGACTCTCTGGCTGGGTTTAACGAAGCCGACACGAGAACAAAGCTTATCATTGATGGACTCAGTGGCGTGTACCTAATGCACCAGTTAGATGTGTTAAAAAGAGATTTTATCAAAAGAAAGTATCTTTTGGCAGAATATGCACCAGCCAATGGAACTTATTCCTGGTCTGGACCAAAGACAATTGGAGGGCCCGCAGTAGTTAATAATGCGCCATGCGTTAATGAAGGATTTGAATCAAACAATATCACTGGATGGACGCTCACAAGAGGTTTGAACAACGTTTCTTCCTGTAGTTATGCTACGGCCACTACTGCTATTGGTTTCCCAAGCGCAACCAATGCAACAATAGTAACAACCCCTTATTATGATGCGGTTCTTAATAAGACCATTGTTGCCTCTCCATATGCTGGGAGCAAAGTTATTAAACTGAATGACAACCTCCCTAATTACAACGTTGCACGGATTGCTCAAACCATTCCTGTTACCAGCAGCAATTTTCTTTATGAGTTCTCATATGTCGCTGTAATGGCGACCCAGCATAACTGTTGTGACCAAACTTACATGCAAGTTGCATTGAGAAACAGTTTTAATAATCTTTTGTCATGCCCTCTTTTTACCTTCGCACCGCCAGCTTTAAGTGGAACCTGCTCTTCTCCCGGGATTGTGTGGTCTCCTTCGGTTAACCTAGGTGGGTATGCCGTGCATTACAATGCAGGAACAGGAACGTCATCAACAACACCTACATGGCAGAAGTATTCGATTGATCTCACACAATACATAGGTACATCAATTACAGTCGAGATTACCGTAGCGGACTGTATCTACGGTGGGCACTGGGGCTACGCTTATTTTGACTCCAATTGTAATCAGGTTGGATTTAATATTACTACAAGCGCCGGCACTTCCTTTACTGCAGCGCCAAGCCAAACTGTAAACCTGTATGGGATTTGCGGACAAACGGCAACCCTTTCTGCGCCCGCAGGCCTTGGGCCATATACATGGAATGGCCCTCCTGGCAGTGGCATAAGCGGTGTTTCAACACAGGACATTACGGTTAATGCTGCAGGTAACTATAGCATATCAATGCAGCCTAACGGGGCCTGCTTACCTATTACCAGGGTGGTAAGTCTTCAGTTCGCACCAAACACAACCGTTACAGCAACGCCTACTACAGTTTGCGGAACTTCAGGAACGGCCACGCTAAGTGCCTCAGGGGCCACTAGTTATTCATGGACTCCGGCATTTGGATCCCCGAGTACATCCAATCCATTTATATTTACACCATTTGCATCACAAACGGTCACTCTTACGGCTACAAGCGGAACATGTTTAGGAAGTTACACCACAGCTTTTGTTGTAAATCCTGTTCCGGTTGTAGTTATAAGTAATCCAAGCGGAAGCGTTTGTTCCGGAGGAGGTGGCGCAACCCTTACGGCAACAGGTGGTAGTGGAAATAACTATACCTGGACACCTGGGAACTTAACAGGCTCAATGGTAGTCGTGAACCCAACTGCAGTTACCGTGTACACTGCAATGGCCGATCTTTCAGGCTGTACGAGTACTGGTACCACAATTGTTGGGGTGAGTTCAGCCGTAAGTCCTACTGTAATTAATGTAACCAATCCTAGTAGTTCGGTTTGTGCAGGAACGCCGGTGAGCCTTTTTTGTGGTGGAGCTACAAACTATACATTTAATCCCGGTAACGTAACGACTAATTTTGCTGTTTCATTGACACCGTCCTTAACAACTACTTACACTGTAACTGCCTCAAGTGGAGCCTGTACGGGTACGACAGCAATTACAGTAAGCGTTGACCCAGGTCCAACTATTACAATATCAAGCACCCCAACACTTAGCTGCCCGTATATTTGCCCCACCATTACAGCACAGGCACCAACAACACAAGGCTTTACCTGGAGCCCAATGGGGACAACGTTTACAGGCACTAACTGTAACATAGCGGTGTGTCCTACGGTTAGTACAACCTATACAGTGCGGGGCATAAACACTGCGGGTTGTGCATCCAATTATACCTATCAACAACAGGTAAGCCCGGTTCCAAGCATTACCATTGCGGCCAGCTCTCCGTCCATCTGTTTCGGTACATCGGTAAGTTATACTTCCAGTGGTGGCAGCACTTATACCTGGCTGCCTGGCGGAGGCACAGGCAATACGGCATCGTATTCGCCAACGACATCCACTACATACACCATTATTTCCAGCAATGGCACCTGTACTTCTTCCATTACACAATCGGTGCAGGTGGTGCCCCTCCCAAACATTTCGGCAGTGGCTTCACCTACGGCCATTTGTCAGGGCAACTCATCCAATCTTACCGGCAATGGCGGCACCAGCTACACCTGGATGCCCGGCAGCCTGAGCGGTTCAAACGTGTCGGTTTCTCCTACCACCACCACCACCTATACGCTCACGGGCAGTGCGGCTGGCTGCAGTAACACGGGTTCTGTTATGGTTACGGTTAACCCTACACCTAATATCAGTGTGGCACAAAGCCCTTCGGCTATATGTCCTGGTGGCAATTCAACGCTAACCCCTTCCGGAGCCACTTCATACACACTGGTAGGAACCTCGATTATTAGTTTGAGTCCATATATAGTAAACCCAACCACGTCAACCGCATATACTATGAACGGAACCAACGCGTTTGGTTGCGTGAGTTCAAAAGTATTCACCGTTATTGTAAATCCGACCCCAACACTTATTCTTACAGCCAGTCCTTCATCGGTTTGTGCCGGGTTCACAACTCAGCTCTCGGCCACCGGAGCAAGCACTTATACATGGTCTCCCGGGTCGCTACCTGGCACTCCGGTAACCGTTACCCCAAGTGCAACAACCGTTTATACAGCTACCGGAACCAGTTCGGCGGGTTGTATCGGCACCAGTACCGTTCTTGTAACTTATGTGCCGAATCCAACAGTTACGGCCAGTGCTTCGCCAACAGCTATTTGTATTGGCGCACTTGCAACACTCACAGGAAGTGGAGCCACAACTTACTCGTGGAGTACTGGCGCCACATCAACTACTGTGGCGGTTTCTCCAACAAATACTTCAGTCTACACAGTAACTGGTACGGCCTTGGGCTGTAAAAGCACTGCAACGGTGCAGGTGGTTGTGAATCCGTTGCCTGTTCTTACAGCCTCCGCCTCTCCTTCGGCCGTGTGCCCGGGCGGTACATCAACACTGAGCGGCTCGGGAGGTATAAGTTACACATGGAACCCCGGGGCACTGTCAGGGGCTAATGCAGCTGTTAGTCCATCCACTACCACTATTTATACTTTATCAGGATCAAGCGCCTTTGGCTGTGTGAACACAAAAACGGTACAGGTTGCGGTGAACCCCCTGCCTACTATTAACGCAATTGCAACACCCACGGCTATCTGCCAGGGTAGCACGTCCATTTTAAGCGCTTCGGGAGGCACAGCCTATGCTTGGCTCCCGGGCTCATTGAGTGGCGCCACCGTGGCTGTTTCACCCTCTATAACAACTATTTATACTGTTACAGGCACCAGCTCGCTTGGCTGTACTTCTACCAAAACTGTACAGGTGGTTGTAAATCCTAATCCTACCATTATTGTTAGTGCCTCACCTGCTACTGTTTGTGTGGGGCTGTCGGCTGTGCTTACTGCTTCCGGCGGAACCAGTTATGTATGGAATA
>CALMNJ010000337.1 GCA_937868675.1 uncultured Bacteroidota bacterium
ATTATGGCTTTCCTTTATCCTTACAGTAAATATACCATTATTCGGGTTTGGAAACAAGGTAATATTCTCTGAAACCTTGATGCTGCCGTAGTCTTTAATTCCCACCACACTAAAATTGGAAACAGAGAACATGGTAATGATTCCATCAGCAAGTGAACCACTTACATCCGCCACTGCTGAATCAAAATGACAAACATTGTTATAGCGCACCAATGGGTAAGAGTTAGATTTGCTTCGAGTAAAACCCGTAACAAACACGTTCCCGAAATTGTTTGCCTCCAGTGCATAGCCCCATTCGTCATTGCTTCCGGTTGCTATTCCTTGGCTTGGCAAAGAAGAACCCAAGTAGGTTGTCCACTTTCGTTTATTATCGCTGCTATAACCGAGCATAAATCCATCCCAACCAATTTTATTAGGTTGCTGATAATAACCGGAGGTAGGTGTTAATTTAAAATTACTGCCTGGGCAGGAAGTGTTTGAGCCGATAAGATAACATTGAACATATCCGGTTACAAATAAATTGTAATTCGGGTCAATAGCCACATCAAAGGCTTGTTCAGAATTTGGAGTGGCATGATAGGCCGACCATAAGCGTTGCCCAGTTTTTGTATTAAATTTCATTAACTGAATTTCATCGCTTGCTACCGTATTAACATCGCCGGAATCGGTACTGGCTTTTACAAATGGAAAAACCGAGCTTGTTCCATATCCACAAAGAACCATGACTGTATCCCTGATTGTCATGTTTGAGGCATAATCATTGCTATTTCCTCCAATGTAGGTTGACCAATTTAAAAAGTCACCCGGAGCAAAACGTTGTAAAGTCCAATCAATAGAGCTTTGCGCGTTGGCAGTGTAAAAACTTGGAGCCGGAGAAAGCACATTTACTCCGTAGGTTGCGCCAGTGAAGCCAAAAATGTACCAGTTACCATTGTTATCCACAGCGCCACCTTTCACCTCTGTTCCGGTTTTTGTACAATGTTTCACCACGCCCTGCGTGTCAACCCTCATAAAAAATCCATCCCCTGCACTGTAAACACCTCCACCTGAATTAACCAATGCCAGATTACTACTGCGTGAACGCCCACCAAACCAAACCTGTCCGTTGTGGTATTTAGCCACCTCCAAATATTCCCCGCCGTTACCGCCGTAATAGCTACTATAACGAAGACCACTACCAGTAGGATTTAATTTAAATATAATGGCATTGCCACAATCAGATGGCCCTGTTGCCCCGTTAGAAGTTTGATTCAGGCCACCAGATGCAGTAACTGGCACAATTGGCATATTATTAGAATTCGTTGAACCTACACAGTAAACATTAAATAATGAGTCCACCGCCACGTCAAACAACTTCGTGTCCGGCGTGCTTCCGCAACCATTATTAGCCTGCGATTGTGACCTGAAATAAGTGCTAAATAATAGTTTTCTGTCGGGTCTAAACTTGCTTAATGTCCCGTAGTACACTGCGGCGGAATTGCTGCCAGATGGAGCGCTCTGATAGGAACCGGCGACATAAGGAAAGTTAATCGCTGCACTATACCCGCAGGTATAATAATTATTTCGCGTATCAACAGCACTGCCTAACATATCTTCCTTTCCCTGCCCTCCAATAAAAGTTGACCATGAAACGTTATCAATCGGCCCATAAGAACCGCCGCCTGCGGCTGGCTTGGAAACGTAAACAACCAATGGAAGGTTAGACGTGAAACTTGGAACGTTGAACCCGTAAAGGTTCGAGCCCAAAACCTGCCAGTTTGCCGTAACAGGCGCAAGTGTATAGGTCATTGTAATAAAATTGTATGCAACCTGATAGGCTGTCACCCGGCCAATGTTAAAATCGCCTAAGCGCGTGTAAACGATCAAATCACCGCTTCCGTCAACTATAGTGCTATCCGCACCTGAAAACTCAAATTGTGGAATGTTGTATATTTCTGGTTTCTTGAATACAAAGTAGGTTTTAAGGCCCTGAGAATTGGAATAATAATGCATATCCGTGTATGGGTATAAGTTCGGAACAAAAAGGCGCTGGTAATTCGTGGCGCTGATACCATTAGTGTTAGAGCCTATAAAATAATTGTTGCTGTAATCTTTGGCATCATATGAAAAAAACTCAGCAAGAGAATTAGCGCCTACAATACTCATGTCAACCCTTTGCAGGCTGTCCGGTAGGTCATCTAAAGCCGGGTTTGAATTGCAAAGCAGAAAGCTGATGCGGTTTGCGCTGATATAATGTGAAGGCGAGGTGGAATTATTAAAGAAAGCCACTGAGGTTTCATTTACAGCAACGCCATCAGTTTGTAAAACCTGCCCTTTGTTTTGCTCGAAAGTGAATTGACGGTTAGGGCTCTCCGGGGTTCCCAAATCCAAAGGAAAATAAACCGGAGTTTGATTTATTTTAAGGCAGGTATAATCGTACAATGCACTTGAATTTTTGCACATGCCACCTACATAAACAACACCCACACCATTTACAGCAAGCCCTGTACTTGCGTCAATATCACTCGCATTACCGTCCTGATAAACCCGCCAGCTTGTGTTTCCGGTTGGGGTAAGCTGGTACACGAACATATCCTTAGTTGCCCGTTGTTTTTCGCCACACACATAAAAGTGGTTGGCAATAGTATCACAGGCAATATGCGGGTTGGCGGCAAGGCTGTAAAGCCCGGTACTTTCAACATTAACCCATAATTGAGTACCGGTACTGTCAAACAAAAGGGTGTGATATTCATAAACACTGCTATTAATGGCGGTGCCTACAACTGCCACGTTACCGGTGCTGTCCCTTACCAAATCAGTTGCAAGGTTTGCGGAGTTGCCAAAATCATAGGTTTGAGTATAAACGGAACTGCCTGTTCCGCCATCAATCCTTAAAATCGCTGCATCCATTCCGGTGCCTGTATTATCCAATTGTCCGCAAACAAGCACATCCGCCCCGGACTTTGTCATACCAAAAGGAACATCGTTGCCATTGGCAGTACCATTGTAAATGGTACTCCATTGTATTGAACCATTACTCCCATTCAGCTTATAAACCAATATATCCTTGCCATTGGTGGCATCGGTAGTGCTGCCAGTAACGTAAACATCGTTTCCAATCATCACAAGCTTTTTACCTTCATCATCCTGGCCAGAAGCGCCGTTATAGGTATGTGTCCATTGCAGGGAGCCGGAGGAGTTAAGTTTAATGGTAACAATGTCAAAATCCCCATTCATGTTTTTTGACCGGCCCGTTATATAGCTGTTCCCACTTACATCTACCGCAATATCCGAGGCTTCATCAATATCACCGGTATTATTGTACCTGTATGTCCATACCTGTGTACCAATATTATTGTATTTAATCACAATGTAATCGTTATTGGTAGGGGTGTCAAAGCTTGTACCTGCAACAAAAAAGTCCGTCCCGCTTAATCTGATAGCTGCGCCCACATCGTAGCCTCCGTTATCGTAGGCATTGTTAAAAATCAGGTTTCCCAACGAATCCCGTTTCATGGTAAGGATATCGTAGGTAGAAGTATTTGTTCCGCTACTTGTGTACCCGGTAAGGTACATATTGTTGTTTGCGTCAATCGTTGTAGGGGCGTTTTGCACGTAAGCGGCGTGTTGATAAAACTGCACCCAATCGCGGTTTGGTACCACATAAGGGGTACTCTGGGCCATAGCAAATAGCCCCCCGGCAGCCAGTATAGCTGTAATAATGTTTTTCTTCATGTTGTTTGTTTTAAATTAATAATGAGTTTTTCAAAGGCACATTAATTGGTCAATACAGATTGTTGCCTGTCTTATTCTGTTTTAAGGGGTTATACATCTTACAATTAGCATTTAGATAAATCGGTGCAAAGTCAATTAAAAATCAATGGAGTTGCCTTTAATAATAATTGGTTTTCTCTTTTTTTTATCACTGCTTCTCTTTCTTATAAAGGCATTTGTTGTTGTGTAATTATTCATAAACTTTCGCACCAATTTAAACCACTCCTCTTCCCTGAACTGATATTCATAACTCTCCTTAAAAAGTAATTCAAGGGTTGGCTGGTTAAATTCAAGGAGTATATCAATTAACTGCGGCTCCATATTCATGCGGGTAATGGGTTTGCTAAATTCACAAAAGTGGACTCCAGAATATTGCGTAAGCAAAACGAAAAAGAATTTGGTTAAGAGCCACTCCTGATACACCCCGTAGTTCTGTTCCAGTTTGTCAGCCAGATTTAACAATACAATCTGCTTGTTATAAAACAGGTTCCCGGCACCGGGCTTCACCAAAAAGTTATTTCTCATCTGCACCGTAATAATATAACGGTCTCTAACGTTTAGCCCATTGTGCTTATAGCGTAGCCAGTCCTCCCAGAGGATATTGTATTTGAGAATCCAGTTTTTTAATACAGCTTGTTCCATAATATTAAGAGCGAAGGGTTAGAACGCACTAAATATACGATATGAAAATGCGCTTGTCATGTACATATTTATGTACTTTTTTTACTTGGCGGGAATGTTTACTTTCGGCAAAATCTCATTGTTCTTTTATTAATCTGTTTTAGCCCATGAAAACTGATAAAATAAAGTTGCTTATTGCCGAAGATCATAAGATCATGCGGCGTGCGCTTGCTGAGGAACTCAATTGCGGCAGCATTGAAGTGCTTGGCGCTGCTGAAAATGGGCAAATTCTTATTGAACTCATAAGTAAAGAAGTGCCGGATATTGTGCTGCTTGATTTGGAAATGCCTGTAATGACCGGAAAAGAAGCACTGGAGCATATCGCGGTACATTATCCAGGTGTGAGGTGCGTTATTTACAGTTACGACAACGCTCCTTTATCAATCAGCGGAATGGTCATGAAGGGGGCATGTGCTTATCTAACAAAGGACGTTGGAATTGATGATATTAAAAAAGCTATTGAAAACGTGTACTATGATGGCTATTATTTCAATGCCCACCTTTCAAGGCAGATTCTGGATGAACTTCGGGATAGTAAAAAACCATTTGTTTATATTGGCGAGTCGAAATATACCGAAATTGAAATCGAAGTAATAAAGCTGTTGTGGGCCTCGGTGCCAACAGAAAAAATGGCTGAAATGCTTGGTATGACAACCTTCGGTATTCAGGCACATAAAAAACGAATTTATAAAAAAGCCGAGGCCAACAATGTTGTGTCTTTGGTTAAGTACGCCATCAAGCACGGCATTATTGTTCCGACAAAAGGAGGTGAATAGATAAGCTGTTTTCATTGCATGTAGTTTAAATATGTAGTTTATGCAAATAAAAAACTACACGGTGCTACACTTTAATAAAACTTCACGGTTGGCAATTATACCTAAAATGGTATATATTTAAGCCATTAACCATTAACAATCACATTATGTTTACAGGAAACGAAGACCAGCTAATTTCATTGTCGGAAGGCAGTGCTTTAACAGCAAATTTCCGCGCTTGGCTTGAGGCAACGCAAAGCAGCGATCCCACTCTGGGCGAATACCACAGTAAAGCCCTCATTGAATCTATCCTTGCACAGGATGGTTGCGTTGGTGTAAGATCATATTATGGAATGGACGCTGACGGAAAAAGAAAACTTGTTTTGGTAGGTGTTACGGCAAATGAAAACGATATTGTTGACGGGGTACTTGGTGACAGGTCTTATAAATGTCCTCCTCATTCGGGGAACGCTAACTCACTCAACTCCTGAAAGTACCG
>CALMNJ010000338.1 GCA_937868675.1 uncultured Bacteroidota bacterium
GCCTTTTTGCAGTTGCTTGGTTTTCATAGGGTCGAGGTTGGTAACGTATCTGAATAGCTCGGGCGAGAAGCTAGGTATGCCTTTAAAGTTAAAATTGGCACCTTCGGTAAGCGTGTCGCCTATTTTAAAATTTCCGGCATCGTAAAGGCCTACCACATCGCCCGGAAAGGCCTCGTCAATGACCGATTTTTGTTGTGCCATAAAGGCTGTGGGGTTACTGAAACGAAGTTCTTTTTTTTCGCGCACGTTGTGGTAGTATTTGTTGCGCTCAAACCGCCCTGAACAAATGCGCAAAAATGCAATGCGGTCGCGGTGTTTGGGGTCGAGGTTGGCGTGTATTTTAAACACAAAACCGCTGAATTTGGGATCTCCGGGTTTTACAACGCCGGCATCGGTTTCGCGGTTTTTGGGCGAAGGGGCAATATCTACAAAGCAATCAAGCAGTTCGTGAATGCCAAAGTTGTTCACCGCACTCCCAAAAAATACGGGGCTGATTTGTCCCTCGAGGTATTTTTGAACGTCGAGGCGGTCGTACACGCCGTCAATCAGGTCCACATCGGCGCGCAGCTGTTCGGCAAAGTCGTTACCAACGCGGCGGTCTATTTCAGGGTCGCCAATTTCTTTGATGGTTAAAACATCTTCCACAGTGGTTTTGCTGTCGCCCTGGAAAAGATTGAGTGAGCCTTCTGTGAGGTTGTAAACACCTTTAAAAAGCTTGCCAATGCCAATGGGCCAAGTCATGGGCCTTACCTTTATTTTCAGTTCTTTTTCAATTTCGTCCAGCAAATCAAAAGGATTTTGCCCTTCCCGGTCAAGTTTATTAATAAAAACAATCACCGGAGTGTTGCGCATACGGCAAACCTCCAACAGTTTGCGTGTTTGTGGCTCCACGCCCTTGACGCAGTCAATTACCATAATTACACTATCCACCGCGCTTAGGGTACGGTAGGTGTCTTCGGCAAAATCTTCGTGGCCTGGGGTATCCAGTATATTAACCTTGTAGTTTTTGTAATCGAAGGCCATTACCGAGGTGGAAACTGAAATTCCGCGTTGCTTTTCAATCTCCATAAAATCGGAAGTAGTGGCTTTTTTAATTTTATTGGATTTTACAGCGCCGGCGGTTTGTATGGCACCTCCAAAAAGCAGGAGCTTTTCAGTAAGTGTGGTTTTACCGGCGTCGGGGTGCGCAATGATGGCAAAGGTGCGGCGTCTTTTTATTTCCTCTTCAAATGTCATTTAAAATTCAAGGTCGCAAAGATAACCAAATTAGGGAGCTGGGTCGTTACAACTGTGAGGTTAATACCAACAGCCGGCGGGTATACCTGAGCCATCGTTTACGTTTTGAAATATGAAATAAAGATTTAAATTTGCTTTTTTGATTTTTAGACGTGATGAGAATTCCGGTAACGCTCTTGTTTATTTTGCTAACTAACGTAATGTTGTCTCAAACAGGCACTTACAAGGATTACTTCATGGAGGGGTCCTATCTGCTATTGGAAGACAACCTTGAAAGGGCCACTGGAAATTTTGAAAAAGCCTACCAGAAAGACTCTTCTTCAGCCAATATAAACTACCTGGTAGGTTTTTGCTATCTGCAAACGCCGCTTAAGAAAGCAAATGCGGAGTATTATCTTGAAAAGGCCTGCAAAAATGTTACCAAGAACTATCGGATTGACGAACCTGCTGAACGGGCAGCAGCGCCCCTTGCCATTTTTTACTACGGCCAGGCACTGCACATAAACTACAAGTTCGACGAGGCGATGAAACAGTATGAGCTCTTCCGCACATACGTGAACAGGAAGGATAAAGAGTACATTGCCATGATTGACAGGGCGGAGGAGATTACCATTTATGCCAAAGAACTTACCTCTAAACCAATCAACGTTCAAATTACCAATCTGGGCGACAGCGTAAATGGTGAGTATCCTGACTTTAGTCCGGTACTGAGTGCTGACGAACGCACACTGATATACACAACGCGCAGGCCTAATTCTACCGGTGGTCTCAAAACTGAAGATGGTCAGTATTTTGAGGACATTGTTGTGTCATACAAAGACGACAACGATAAGTGGAGCAAACCACTGCCGCTGAGTCCGTTTGTAAACACCATTGGCCATGAAGCATCCATAAACCTTACGCCCGACGGGCAAACACTGATTGTTTACAAGGCGGTTGAGAATCCAAAAAACCCAAGCGGAGATGGAAATATTTATTACACCACCTTTGACGGAAAAGACTGGAGTGCATTGCAGGAGTTTGGATCGAATGTAAATTCACCATTCCACGAAAGCCACGCCTGCCTTAGTGCCGACGGCAACATTCTTTTCTTCGTATCAGACAGACCAGGTGGTTTTGGGGGGAAGGATATTTATCGTTGCATTAAATTGCCAAACGGCAAATGGAGCAAGGCACTCAACATGGGCTCTTCTATCAACACCGAGTATGATGAGGATGGCGCCTTTATTCATCCGGATGGTCAAACTTTCTATTTTGCTTCAAACGGTCATAAATCAATGGGTGGCTACGACATCATGTTCGCAACACTTAACGAAGACAATAAGTTTACCAATGTAACCAACATTGGGTACCCGATTAACACCACGGACGACGATGTGTTTTACGTGACTTCACCCGATGGAAAACGTGGCTATTTTTCATCCGCAAAAGCAGGTGGCTTTGGCGAGAAGGATATTTATAAAATCACCATTGCAGAAGCCAAGGAAACCTTCCTGGCGCTTTTCAAAGGACAGCTTATTCCAGCCGATGGAGAAACATTGCCTGATAATATTACCATTATTGTAACGGATAAACAAAGCAACGAAATTATTGGCACCTATAGGCCTCGCATTGTAAACGGAACCTTCTCTACCATTTTGCCTCCGGGCCGCGAGTATAACTTCTCTTACCAGACCGATGACGGGGAGGAGTTTTACAACGAGGACGTGTTTGTAAGCAATGAGCAAACATATCAGGAGATCAAACGGGAGGTTAATCTTGAGCCGGTTAAGCTGGGTGGAAAAGTACGCGTAAAACAAAAAGCGCTTACACTTAATGTTGTGGTGCTTAATAACAACCGACTTAAAAAACCTATCCCCGGAGCACGCATTACCGTTGAAGAAGTTGGTGGCGCAGCCAAAGTTTTGGACGCTGACCAAAACGGTAAGTACGAGGGGTTGCCATTGTTGCCAGAAAAAAAATACAATGTATTTGCCGAGTCGGGCGGAAAAAAATCGCAGGTTGCCGAGATCAGTACTATTGGCAGTAAATCAGCCAAAATTATTAATCAGGTGATTTATCTGGAAGGCAAAATCGAAAAATTTACTTCTAAAGAAGTTACCGCCGATATTTTGGTTAAAGCTACAAAAACCAAGAAGCCCATACCCAATGCTAGTGTGATACTCGCCGATGCGGATGGTGAGAAAATTGAAGTAATGACGAACTCGAAGGGTGTGGTTAAAAATATTGAGCTGAGCCCCGAAATGAAGTACGAGGTAGTGGCAAATAAAGAAGGTTCTGTTTCTGAAAAAGAAACATTTGTCACCGGAAAAATCACCGATGCTAAAAAGATTACTAAAACACTTTTTATTAATTACGACGAAACAGCGGTGGTATCTCCAAGCACTGGTATAGCATACGGAGATGCTGAATGCGGCGAAATCGGAACCCTGACCCGTTACTTTAGTTACAACAAACGTGATGTGGATGCTGAAGAAGCCTGCTGGGCGCGTTTCATAGATCATATTATTGAGAAAACTGGTAAAAAACGTGTAACGATAACCGTGGAAGGCAGCGCTTCGCACGTACCGCGCAGGGCCAAAGGCGGCAACCTCGGACTGGCCAAGATGAGAACCAACAATCTTGAGAAGAAAATAAGGGCGGCCCTCAAAGAAAAAGGCGTTAAACCATCCAAAGTGCGTTTTGTGAAAAAATCGGGGGTTAATGGACCCAAATACAGAGGCGACTGGAACCTTGGTCGCAAGAAGTACGAAAAATATCAATATGTGAAAGCCAGGGTTAAATAACGGATTATAGGCGTATCACAAGGAACCGCCCGATAACATCGGGCGGTTTTTATTTTTACTAACTTTGCGCATGATAAAAGCAGAATGGTACGAAGACTGGTTTAACTCGCCATTTTACCATTTGCTATACAATAACCGGAACCACGAAGAAGCCGATTTTTTTACAGGAAATCTTTGCAGGAAACTTGATCTGAAACCCCAAATGAGAATTTGGGATCTGGCCTGTGGGAAGGGACGTCACGCGATATCCCTTTATAAAAAGGGGTTTAATGTAACCGGTACCGATCTGGCGCAAAACAATATTTCGGAAGCTCTGAAATTCGCGGGTCCTGAATTAAGTTTTTTTGTTCACGATATGCGTGAACCATTCGCAGAAAAAAAATTCGATGCTGTGTTCAATCTTTTTACAAGCATTGGTTATTTTGAAAATTACAGTGATAATTTTCTGGTTTTTCAAAATGTAATGGCATCACTAAGGCCGGGAGGTGTTTTTGTGGTTGACTTTTTTAATTCAGAAAAAGTAGCAGCCAATTTTAAATCGGGCTATACCGAAAGGCGTAATGAAATTGAATTCAAAATTGAAAAAGAATTATGCAGCAATTATATTGTGAAAAAAATCACGTTTAAAGCGGGCGGGCATTTGTATTCTTTCACCGAAAATGTTTCGCTCTTAAAAAAATCAGATTTTGAATCCTTTGCCTTAAAAGCAGGGTTTGTGCCATTGCATGTATTCGGAAACTACCGGCTTGATGATTTTGATGCCAGTGTATCTGACCGGTTGATTTTAGTTTTTAAGAAACCTGGATGATTGTAACAACGATATTTATGCTCATGGCCCCCGTGCTGTTTACGGGCTTAGGTGCCTTGTATGTGCCCGCAAAGCCGGAACGGTTGCGACTGATACTTGCATTCAGTGCGGCGTATCTTTTTACTATTGCCATTATTCATATGTTGCCGGAGGCATTTATGCAAAACCAGGTAAAACAAACCGGCCTTTTCATTGTAGTTGGGTTTTGTATCCAATTGGTTATTGATACGTTTAGTACTGGTATAGAACACGGCCATGTTCATCTTCACAGTCATGAATGTAAAACCCATCTCCCCTATGGTATAATAGTGGGTTTGCTCCTGCATTCATTTCTGGAAGGGCTTCCGGTTTATAGCCTTAATCAGGCCGACGGCACGCACGTAAATGAACAACTTATCCTGGGCTTGGCGGTACACAATTTTCCAATTACCATAGCGTTTGTAGCCTTGCTAAAGGAGCATGCGGGAAGCCGGACAAAAAACATGATATTGGTGGTTCTGTTTTCCTGCATGGCTCCACTGGGCTATTTGAGCAGTTATATTTTGCAGTCGTTCGGCCTCAACGATTATGTACTATACAGCCGCATTGCCTATGCACTGGTAATCGGTATTTTTCTTCACATATCAACCGCCATTCTCTTCGAGTCAAGCGAACATCACCGGTACAACATCGCTAAAGCAATGGTAATGACTGCGGGCATCGTTGTAGCTTATTTTGTGAGCTGAAATGGAACGCGTAACCTTATTTGTGGATGTGATTGTACCGCTTGCGGTGCCAAACAAGTACACGTATCGCGTACCATATGATCTGAATAAAGAAGTTGAAAAAGGGAAGCGTGTACTTGTTCAGTTCGGAAAAACAAAAATATATACCGGAATAATCTACAACATTCACTCCCAGGCACCAAAGTCTCATGAGGCAAAATATATTGAGGCGGTGCTTGACGATGTGCCCGTGGTGAACAAAACACAGCTTAAGTTCTGGGACTGGTTATCGTTTTATTACTGCGCCAATCCCGGAGATGTAATGAATGCCGCACTTCCGGCGGGGTTAAAACTAAGCAGCACTTCGCACGTTCAGCTTAACCCTGATTTTAATTTTGAGGAATGTGAGCATGGGTTTTTTACCGACCGTGAGCATACCGTGATTGAAGCCCTTCATGCAACACCTAATCTGGAGCTTGCGAATGTAGCCGAACTACTCGGAATAAAATCGGCGCACCCCATTGTAAACAAACTTCTGCAAAAAGGCGCCGTTCTTATGTATGAGGACGTAAAGGATAAATACAAGCCCAAATTGGAAGTTTTCATTAAACTGCGTGAAACATATGAAGATGAAAAGGAGTTGGGTGCTTTGCTTGACAGCCTCGAAAAAAAGGCGTTCAGGCAGGCCGAAGTAATTCTGCTTTATTTACAGATACAGAAAGGTGCGGGACAAAAAAAATTTGGCTGGGAAAAACGAAGTGTGTTGCTCAAGAAATGTGACAGCGCAGCCATTTCGGCGCTTGTGAAAAAGAATGTGCTGTTTGAGCAAAAAATTGAAACGGGCCGTTTATTAGCTGAAAAAAGCACGGGAAACGCAAAAACGCTTAGCCCTCTGCAACTGCTGGCACTCCATGAGATTGAACAGAGTTTTATGGCAGGTAAGCCTTCAATATTGCGCGGAGTAACCGGCAGCGGAAAAACGGAAATATATATTGAGCTAATAAAAAAGGCACTTGCGGAAAGCGAAGGGCAGGTGTTGTACCTCATTCCGGAAATAGCGCTCACCACGCAACTTATTTCGCGGCTGCGCGCCGTGTTTGGCGAAATAGTAGGCGTGTATCATTCGCGCTTTAGTGAGAACGAGCGGGTTGAGATATGGAACAATGTGTTAATGCAGGCCGACAGCACAAAAATAAATAATGTTGAAGAGGGCGAGGCTTTTATTGCACAGGCTCATAAAACGAGATACAGAATAATACTTGGCGCACGCTCCTCATTGTTTTTACCGTACAATAAACTCAGCCTCATTATTGTTGACGAAGAGCACGACGCTTCTTTTAAACAACATGACCCTTCGCCGCGTTACCAGGCCAGGGATGCCGCACTTTATCTGGCGGGTTTGCATGGCGCCAAAGTATTACTCGGAAGCGCTACGCCCTCGGTTGAAAGCATGTATAATGCTTCTCAACAAAAGTACACTCTGGTTGAATTACGTAACCAGTTTGTTGAAGGCGGAGGCACTACAGTAGAAACCTGTGATACGCGTTATTTTGAAAGCACCCTGCAAATGAAGGCCTGCCTTACTCCGCCACTCTTTGAGGCCATCACAGAGGCACTGGGCAAAAAGGAGCAGGTTATTCTATTTCAAAACCGCCGGGGGTTTGCTCCCTATACCGAATGCAGGCAGTGCAGCCATGTGCCCCACTGCGTTCAATGCGACGTATCGCTTATTTATCATAAACATCAGCAAAAACTGATATGCCACTATTGTGGTTATTCCATAACGCCTCCTAAAACCTGCACGGCCTGTGGAAGCAATCAGCTTCACTACAAAGGGATGGGTACCGAAAAGGTAGAAGAGGATATTGAAGTGCTTTTTCCGCAGGCCCGTGTAGCCCGCATGGACCTGGACAGCACGCGAAGCAAATATGCTTACAGGCAACTGATTGATGATTTTGAGGACCGGAATATTGACATACTCATTGGTACCCAGATGGTAACAAAGGGCCTGGATTTTGATAATGTAAGTGTAGTTGGAGTTCTTAATGCGGATTCTATTCTTAATTTCCCCGACTTCCGTTCGTTTGAAAAAGCATTCCAGTTAATTACCCAGGTCAGAGGGCGTGCGGGCCGGAGCAACCGGAAGGGAAAAGTGTTTGTTCAGACCTCGCAGCCCGAACATAAAGTATTGCAGCACATTGCAAGCGGAAAAACTGAACTTTTTTATAAGGATGTGCTTGATGAACGGCGCGAATATCAATATCCTCCGTTTAGCAGGTTGTTTGAAATAAACGTGGTTTCAAAAGATATTAACGAACTGAATCATCTGGCAAACGAGCTGTTCAGAATACTGAAGGGTTTTTTCGGCGACAACCTGCTTGGTCCTGAGTTTCCGCTCGTTTCTAAAATAAAGAACCAGTATTACAAGCGCATTCTCGCAAAAACACCGCGCCAGCAAAGCGCCAGGAGCATCAGGGAAAACATTTTCACAGCGCTGAACGACTTGCAGGACAAACATAAAACGTGGCGATACTACATTTCCATTGATGTGGACCCGATGTAAGGGCTAAATCAAAACAGAATTCTGTACTGGGGTATTACAAAGAATTTTAGCTGGTACTCGGTCTTGATGGTTTGACTGGTAATGTCGTATGCTTCCTGAAACACGTTGAGGTTTTGTGTGATGTTCTGAATATCAACGCTGAACTCGTGCGTTACTTTTTTGCTGTTATAACGATAGCCGGGTTTTACATCCATGCGGAAATAGTTCGGGTATTGTAATTCAAACGCTCTGCTGCCATCGCGCACCTCATTCTTAGCAGCAATGCTCGCATTAAGGTCAATGGGTGTGTAACGCTTTCCGCCCGCAAAAGTAGTTCTTGCATCCAGACTTAATACATGTTTTTGGCCCAATCGGATTTCCTTTCCGCCCAATAAATTAAAAACAAAATTCCCGTTGAAGGCCGTGTTGCGCAAAACACCGTCGCTGCCTTTGTATTTGCTTTCAAACAAACTGGAGGTGAAAAGGAAATAGTATCCCTTGCTGTAAAATTTTTCGAGGGTCACTTCCAGTCCGTAGTTGTACCCGGTTCCGGTGCTTACAAGGTTGCTCACGTTGGGGCTTGTGAAATCAGCACCAAGATTCAACACTGAAAAAAAGCCGGGATAATTTTTTACAGGTGCATGGTAAATGTATTGGTAATATAATTCGGTTTTAAGTCGGAAGTTGGCTGCAAAATTATTATCGTAGGCCAGTATGGCGTGTGCAGCCCTTGTAAAATCCAGTCCGCGGTTGGTTTCAACACGTTTTCCATTCAGACTGTCGGAAGCAAAATAGACGTAAAGGGGTTGTAACTGACTATGGAGACCGCTGCCAAAGCTAAACGATTGTTTATTGTTTAATGCGTATTTCAATCCCACACGGGGCTCGAGTGCATTTGAACCATTCAGCAGAAAGAATTGATTGCTCAGTCCCGCATTAATTAAAAAATTATTGCTGAATTTATGCTGCCATTGGGCAAATCCACGTAAGAGTGCGGTGTTGCCTTTATAGTTTCGCAAGGTAACAAACGTATGAGTGCCAAATCGGGAGTCATTACTATCAACAAACATGCTGTTGTATAATTCGGAATAGGCTCCGACACTGATAAAGTTCCGTGAATTGAATTTTTTATTGTACGTGGTGTTTAAGGAATAACGAACCGTGTATGTGTTTTGCCTGTATTCCGGTTTCAGGTTTTTAGGGGTATGGAACGCGGTGTCAATCCGGTCGGCCTGAATAGAATTAAGACTTCCGCCAACGCCAATGTTTGTGCGCAAATAAGCATTGTTTTTAAAGAGCAACGTATGCGAAATACCTCCGGCGCCCACATTGGAGCGGAAGTAAGTGTCGCGCGCACTGAAACCGTAAAGATCCTGACCCGGTTTTTTATCGCTGTCGAGCAGAGCCACATAACTAAGCCCGCCAATACCCCAAAACGAAAACTTACCGGCCTTCTTGGTACTGAAATCCGTTTTAAAGGTAAGGTCCTGATACTGCGGTACGGCAGAGCCCGTTCCAAAGTCAATGTTAAGCGCTTTAAAAACCGACAACGTAGAGTAACGATAATTTAAAAGATACGAGCAGTTTTTATTTTTACTAAGAGGTCCTTCTGCTCCAAGTTCAAATCCATTGAATCCAATCTGAGCCAGAAATTCGGGCTTGTCAACGTTGCCCTGTCGCATGCGAAGATCGAACACTCCGGCCGTGGCATTGCCATAGTCTGCCGGAAAGGCGCCGGTTGTAAAATCCGAATTATCGAGCGTGTTGTTATTTAAAATGCTGATCGGGCCTCCGGTGCTTCCGGAATTGCCAAAGTGATTGGGGTTTGGAATATCCATCCCGTTGAGTCGCCACAAAACACCAAGTGGAGAGTTACCGCGAATAATAATATCATTTCGCGAGTCGTTGGCGCCGCTGACACCCGCAAAATTGGCGGCCATGCGCGCCGGATCGTTCCGGCTTCCGGCATACCTGGAGGCTTCTTCGGCACTAAACACCCGCGAGCTAACGGTGTTCATTTTGTTGTTGGTTTTGGTTTTGTCCTGTTCGGTGGTAATCACAACCTCTTCGCTTTGTATTATACTTTCTTCAAGTTCAATGTTCGAAACCGATTCTTTGCCGGCGTTGAGAATGATGGTGATGTATTTCTCCCGGTAGCCAAGCATCTGGAATTTAAGCTGCATGCGGCCTATTGGCACATTATCAATCCGAAACTGCCCCTTATCGTTGGTTGCTGCGCCCAGTGGAGTATTTGCACCCACTACACGAACAATTACTCCGGGCATTGGGGCCTGGCTTTGTTTGTCAACAACCGTGCCTTTCACGGTTTGGGTAATGGCTTGTGAGAAGGTGTCAAAGCAAATGAGGAGAAGCAGAAATGAAAAACAATATTTCATATCAGGGTGTAGTAATCGAAACCGGGAGGATTTTGCCATTGAAGTAACGGTGACCGTTGAGTGCAAAATACTGTATGAAACCGGCCATCTCAGCCGGCGAAAGCGGTGCCTTATAGCCCGGAAAGGCTTTGGATAACATTTCGGTTTGTACCGCCCCAATGGCCAGGCAATTCACGCTGATACCGTTTGGTTTAAGTTCTTCGGCCAAACATTCGGTCAGGCCGCTCAGCGCAGCCTTACTGCTGGAATATGCGCTAAGGCCGGCAAACTTGGCGCTGCCCTGAAAACCACCCATGCTGCTAATGTTTAAAACATGCGCGTTGTTTTTTTCAAAAAACGAAATCAGGTTCTGCGTAAGTAAAAAAGGCGCAAACACATTTGTACCATAAACGGCATGCAGTTCGCCTTCTTTTATTTTTGCAAAGGGTTTGTTTACAAGGTGTCCTGCATTGTTTACAAGGACATTCAGTTTCAGTTTTGTTTTACGAACTGCGTCTGCAACCGCCGTCCTTCCTTTTGCTGTTGCAATATCGGCTTTCAGTGGAAGAATGTTTCCGTACCGACTTTCAAGCTGTATCTTAAGCAGCGGCTTTTCGCTGCGCGATACCGCAAGCACCGTGACGTTTTTCTCAGCAGCCAATTGCTTCACGAGCTCATGGCCGATACCTTTTGAAGCACCTGTAATGATTACCAGCATAACAGATGCAAAGATATTCAAATTTCGAGCATGGGACGGGCTTTTAGAAGCTGTCGGTAAAAGCAGTCACGGGCCGGCGGTTGCCTGGGTTTTCTAACTAGCGCGCTGCAACCTTGTCTTTTTCGGTCTTTTGCTTTCTGGAAGCCACCCAGTCGCTTACGGTCATATAATTTGTTCCAGGGCTTCGCAGCACAATGTAGTTTTTAGCGACGCACACTTTGAAGTGGCAAACATAATTGGCGTTGCATCCCTGGTAAAAAACGATTTTACCATCCACATAATTTTCGGGGCGTACCGTGTTTTCTTTTGACAACATTTGCGAATTATAGCCACTTGGGCAGCGGCTAAAGTAATGGGTGCTTTTTATTCCCGTTAGTTTTACTTTGGCAGTAAATACATCACAAACATTCTCTTCAATAAAATCCTGAACTTTCTGGTATTCTTCCCAGTTTGTTTCTTCGGATGCCTTGGACTGGGCTGTTGAAAGCTGACAGGTGAATGCGAGGGTAGTAGCGGCAAGTAGTTTTTTAAGCGGTGATGTTTTCATGTTGATAAATGTTAATGGTTTTAAGTTTGAATAAAAGTTCTACAAAAAGAAGATTGAACAGCCAGCTAATCCAGGCGGTGATTATCACAACCGAAAGCGGAGAAAGTTCTGAGTAGAGCGAAAGCACCGGTACCCATAAACGTAGCGTAACCGCCGAAAAGGTAAGCGCAAAACTCCGGGTCATCCATCGTTTATGAGATGCTATGTTGCCTTTACGTATGGTTTGTATACCCCTCAAAGTGGTATGAAACCAAAGCAGGGCCATTAACACAAATCCGATAGACGCCGGCCAGCCGCCGTTTGCAAAAAAAGCCATGTACAATCCGGTGGGTGCTCCAATAAGAAGAATCGAAGCAGCGTATACTTTTCCAAGATGCCGGTGGAAAGCAGGGAACCTTTTCCGGATAGTGTTAATGAACTGAAAAGGCCCTGAAGCGATGGACAACATGCCTCCTGCGATATGAACATAAAACGCGAAGCGCCAGGGAAAATAGTCCACCAGGTTTTGTTTGCTTAACAGAAAATTCACATCGGGCCTGAAACTCCAGTAAATCATGGTGGTGGCAAACAGCATGAGTGCAAGCAGTGTCATCACAACGAAGGGTATTTTTAAAAGTAAGCGCAGCATATACAAGCGTTTAGCTTTCAAAAACAAAGTTCTTACGCGAGGCCTGGTTCCGTATTGCCTTTATCATGGCGGCATCGAGGGTGTTGTCAATCTGCATGGTTTTCTGTTTTTCAGTGATAAAGGCGTTGCGTTTTACATTTAAATCCTGGATCTTTTTTATGATATCATCCCGATCCTTGTTTTTTTGGGCGATGTATAATTCTTTTTGTTCTTTGGTTTTACCGCGCAGTTCCTTTGGCAATTCCTCCTCTTTTAATTTGGTTACACTGAAGTTTTTTGTTTTACTGGCATCTACAAGGTCCCAGCTTTCGTTTTTGTAAACGGTTTTTCCTGTTTTAACGGCCACCCGCGTGCTCATATTGGCAGTGCCGTAAGAGGCTGCGTTTTTATCCTGAGTTATCTGGTTCATTTTTTTGGATTCACCAAGGGCGCCGTAACCAACATAGGTATCGTTGAGTTTATCGTTCAGCCGCGCGATTTCCACATCGTATGGTGTTTCGATAAACCGGGTTTTTTTGTTTTGATCAATATTCATATAACTGCCATTGGTAAGGTGTGCACCGCTCAGCCATCCGCTTGACATGCCTTCATTGTATGCTCCGCAGTAAATAGTGTTTACAATAATATCCTGTTCGCCGGCTGTTTTACACGACATAACCGGGTCAATGGTACCCTGGTTAAATGGCTCGTTGCCGGCAATAAATATCACCTGAAGATTACCCTCGTTTTTTTCCCAGCTCAGTTCCTGTGTGGCGCGGGAGATGACATATCCGCAATACTCTTCACCGCCGTTGGTGCGCAGGCTGAAGAGTTTTTCCGAAATAAGATCCAGATCTCCTGTGAAAGCGGATACCTGCCGGATGAACCCTTCGGTTGAATTTAACGTGCTGTTGCCATATTCATAAAGCGCAATTTCGAGCTGGGGTTTCTCCTCTCCGTATTTGGCCAGCGCCAGTTCGTTTACCAGTTTCCAAAGCTGTGCCCTGGCCTGATCAATCAAACCGTCCATGCTATTGCTGGTATCCAGCAAAAGGGCAATCTTTATTTTTTTCTTTGGCTTCTCATCGGGCTGCGGTAATGTGAGCGTAGCGGCTTCTACCGGAACAACGGAAGCGGTTGGATTCACAGCAACAGTTGTATCCTGATGGGAAGGGGCAGTTTGAACAGTACCGCCATTTATATTCGATTTGTAAGCGCAGGAGCTCAAATGGAGGCAGGGCAGAGCCAGTATGACTGCTTTTTGAATGATGGTGGGCAGGTTTTTCATAGTCTTGTATTTTAAATTAAACATTGACGTATTGTTTGTGTGGTTAAAATTATGACCGCACTTAGGCAAAAAAAACCTGTACTTAGTGAAACAGCCGTGCCACTTGGTGAAACGGTAAACCGGAAGGGTGTGAAGTGTCAATAATAAGGTTCTGAGGCCCGAAAACGCGGACTCCGATTTTATTTTCAAATCAATACTTGCTATGTTTACACCTATGAAACGGTGCTTACATAAAATAACGCTTGTGTGGATGGTGTTTGTTTTGTGTACAGTTCCGCTGTTTACGCCGGGCCAGTCAAAGTATATTTCAAAGAAGAAAGGTCCGGAACTAAATTCAGGTAACGCCAATTATTATAAAAATACAACAACGGTCAGCCGGAGTGATGACAACAT